>CAMBAN010000011.1 GCA_945864145.1 uncultured Lachnospiraceae bacterium
CTAATATGTTTTTTCTATAAAGAAAATCTTTTTGGAATACTTTTGAGTGGAAGAATATAAATAAATCAGTTTATGATAAGGAAGTGATTTGATGGATTATGCAATATTAAGCAATGACAGTAAGTTTACAATATTCAAATATGGAGATTGCATTATAAGATTCAGAGCACCATATTCTTTAGAGCGATATACAGATGTTAAAGAGTGGGATAATGGCTACCTCGTGGTTATGGCAAAGTATAGGCATAATATTGAGAGTGAAGAAGAATATATCGATTTAGTTCCTATCTTAGAAAATCTATATATATCACCAGAGACATTTTTGAAACCAATTAAGGAGGTCAAAATTGAAAATGCTTGATTTGATTAAAATAGCAGATAATGCGGATTTAATTGTGAATGGATATGCATTTACAAAGTCTAATGTTGGATATAGAGTATTGAATTTGAATAAACCTGATCGTGCAATTGTATTATCTTTTGGAGGAGATATACTAGAAACAACAATGGATGATATTGAAGGAAGCATTGTAAAAGAGTATTTTTTCAAAAACAAGAAATATATGGAGGACTAATAATGCCAAAATATTATGAATTCAAAGTTGCGGGGTATTATTTGTATTTCACATCTTTCTGTGTAATTGAGTGTATGCATGTCCATGCAAGTGATAGAAAATTAACTGAAGCAGGTTTAGCAAAGTTTTTTGTTAAGGAAAATGGAGAAACAGTTCTTCAGAATAGAGGAATCTTAACTGATCGAGAAATTTCCAAAATACAGGATTTTATACAGGACAATTATAAAGAAATGTATTTAGTGTGGTCTAAATATAGTGAAAATAAATTTTATAATGGAAATAAAGAATAAATGGTTTGAGTATACCAGAAATGAGGAATATAAAGCAGGTAATCTATTTGGTTGCCTGCTGTATTTATTTTCTTGGTAATTTGAACGAGAATAAATTGAAAATGCTCCCCATCAATTATAGGGATTGAGCTAAAAAGTTTCGTATGAGAAGGTACAAATAGAATATTGAGAATTGCTCGCAAGAAAAGCCGACACTTTATTGTTGTGATACTGGATTCATGCTAATATTGTGGCTAGAATATGCAAAGTTGGAAATAAAAGAAAGTATGAATAGATTTGATAGGAAATTTAGGAGAGATGATGGAATTAATGATTAGAAAAGCTACTGTAGAGGATGCACATGAAGTGGCAAGTTTGGCGATACAGATGTGGAAATCACACACGATTGAAGAATTGACAGAGGAATTTTATGATTATATCAGTAAAGAGAGTAGTGCTGTTTTCCTTGCTTTGTCAGATGAGTGTGCGGTTGGATTTGCACAATGTGGATTAAGACATGACTATGTAGAAGGAACAGATTCTAGTCCGGTGGGATATTTGGAAGGAATTTTTGTAGTAGAGGAATATAGAAAAAGAGGCTTGGCAAGAGAGCTGCTGGAAAATTGTCAGAAATGGGCAAAGAAGCAGGGATGCACAGAATTTGCCAGTGATTGTGAGTTGACTAATGATGATAGTTTGAAATTCCATTTAAAGATGGGATTTGAAGAAGCAAACAGAATTATTTGTTTTACAAAGAAATTGACGGATACGGAAATTTGGGATTTGTATAACGAGAATAGAGAACTTCTTGGAAAAGACCATGTCAGGGGAGAGCAGTTACCGATAGATGGATATCATTTGGTGGTACATGTGTGGATTCGAAATTCTAAGGGAGAGTACTTGATTTCTCAGCGTTCTGCAAATAGACCGACATATCCATTGATGTGGGAGTGTGTAGGCGGTTCTGTTGTAAAAGGTGAGAATAGTTTACAGGGAGCAATCAGAGAAGTAAAAGAAGAAGTCGGAGTGGATTTGGTGCCAGAAAAAGGACAAGTTCTTTTTACAAAAACACGTAAAATGATAGATGGCAAAGTTTTTAATGATATTGCGGATGTTTGGTTGTTTGACTATGACGGAGAGGTTGATTTGAGAAATGCTACAACAGATGAAGTGGCGCAAGTTGCATGGATGGATAGGAGGCAGATTAAGGAATTGTTTGATACGAACATGCTTGTAGAGACTTTGGAGTACTTCTTTACAGAAGTAGATAAGTAGCAATTAAGAAAATGAAAAGCAGGAGCTAAAGATGAAGGTACTATTAGGGACAACAAATCCTTCCAAGGTAAAAAGATTTGAAAATTTGTTAAGTGGGTGCAATATTGAATTCCTTACCTTGAAGGATTTAGATATTACGGAAGAACCAGATGAAACAGGGAACACACCGGAAGAAAATGCTATTTTGAAAGCGAAATTTTATGGACAATCCTTTGATGTTGTCATTTGTAATGACTCTGGATTGTATTTTGATGAACTTGGTATAGATGATGAGCGACAACCAGGATTACATATAAGAACGCCAATGAACAGGAATAGATTATCGGATGAGGAAATGATTGATTACTATACTAATCTTATTTCTACACTTGGGGGAAAGGTATCTGCATATTATCTTGATGGAATTGCCGTATATAATAAAGGGAGCATTTCATCGTTCATGGATCAAGAGTCTTCAAAAAATTTAAGTTCTTTTTATATGATTGACAAAGCTTCCGACAAAAGATTTGAGGGATGGCCGCTAGATTCTCTCTCAATTAATAAAGACACCGGTAAATATTTTGTCGATGGTAGAGTTCTTGAAAGCAAAGAGAATATTATTCGTGGGGAATATGAGACGAAAATAATTACCTTTTTGAAACAGGCATTACAAGTTAAGTAGAGGAGTGGATTTTTGTTGACATACCATGGTGACTAAGGTATATTTGAACTAATAAATTGAGAGGATAAAAAATATGAGTACATTATTGATTAACAGCTTAAGACGCAGACAGAGAAGACATAAGTTCTTGTAACTATTGAAATTCCGTATGGTTACAAGAATGTATGTCTTGTTTCTGTGCGGTGCTGTTAATAAGTAATATATGCAGAACCGTAATTGATTTAGCATAGGCTATAATCCATTGCGGTTCTTTTTTTATCCGGTTTTAAAGAAGGGAGAATAGGATGAAAGAAAACTTAAGTAAAGTAATTGCAGGTGTGGTTGGTGAATGTGAATGGGAGCAAATACTGGATTTGATTGAAATTCCGCCAGATGCTTCTATGGGAGATTTGGCAATTCCATGCTTTTCACTTGCAAAAATAAAAAGAAAGAATCCGGTATTCATTGCGGAAGAATTGAAGAATGAATTAGAGAATTATAAAGAAAAACTGGGTATTTCTAAGATTGAAACTGTCGGTGGATATTGTAATGTTTACTTGAATCGTGAGATATATGTGCAGAATAGCATAAAAAAATTGCAGCAAGATAATTTGGGGGTTCCAAAGATTGGCTCGGATAAAACAATATGTATAGATTACTCTTCTCCTAATATTGCAAAAAACTTTCATGTAGGTCATTTGCGCACCACTATCATTGGCAATTCCTTATACAAAATACATGAAAAGTTAGGCTTTCATGTGGTTCGAATCAATTATTTAGGAGATTGGGGAACGCAATTTGGAAAATTGATTGTTGCATATAAAAAGTGGAGTAGTAAGGAACTCATTGAGAAAAAGGGAATAGAAGAGCTATTGGATATCTATGTTAAGTTCAATGCTGAAGCCGATAAACAACCGGAACTGATGGATGAGGCCAGGGCCTGGTTTATTAAAATGGAACAAGGAGACGAAGAAGCTTTATCTATATGGAAGTGGTTTAAAGATATAAGCATGGTCGAATTTGAGAGAGTCTATGATATGCTTGGGATATCTTTTGATTCTTATTTGGGTGAGAGCTTTTATCGTAAGAAAGTCCCTGCATTGGTAGAAAGTCTTAAAGAGAAGAAGTTACTGGTAGAAAGCCAGGGTGCAAATGTGATTGACTTATCTCAGTATGATATGCCGCCATGCATGATTACAAAGAAAGATGGAGGTTCCATCTATCATTCGCGTGATATAGCTGCTGTCCTGTATCGAAAAGAAACTTATCATTTTGATAAATGTTTATACGTAACCGGGTTAGAGCAAAGCCTACATTTTAAACAGGTATTTAAAGCGATAGAGATAATGGGATATGATTGGTATAAAGATTTGGTACACGTTCCGTATGGGCTTGTAAGTTTAGAAGGCGCAAAGCTATCAACACGAACAGGTAATATTATTTATGCAGAAGATATCTTAAATGAGGCAGTTAAGAGAGCAGCCAATTCGATGGAAGAAAAAAATCCTGATTTAGAAAATAAAGAGTTGATATCCAGGCAGGTAGGAATTGGAGCGGTCATCTTTCATGACTTATTCAATCAGCGTATAAAAAATGTGGATTTCTCATGGGATGAAGTATTAAGCTTTGATGGAACGACAGGTCCGTATATTCAGTACACGTATGCCCGTGCAAAGAGTGTGCTTCGCAAATATGGTAAAACGATAAATGGAAACTGTATTGATTTTGGAGTGCTTACAGATGATGTGACATTTGAACTTATCAAAACAATAGTTGGATATGAAGATGCGGTAAAAGTAGCGGCAGAACGTTATGAGCCATCTGTAATCGCTCGTTTCCTGGTTAGTGTTGCAACTTCATTCAATAAGTTTTATCATGAATGTCCAATCTTGCGGGAAGAAAAGGAAAATGTAAAACTGGCTAGATTACAGGTTGTGGATTTAGTGCAAAAGGTTATCAAGGATGCTTGTGAATTGCTTGGAATGCAGTGCCCGGAAGAAATGTAATGGTTATATTCCTACGAAACCTGTGTTTACAGGTTTTGTAGGAACTTTTTTAAAAGTTTTTTCCAGTATGCAACCAAATGGAATTTTTTCCCTCTATAGAAGTAACAGAGATAAAAATGCAAAGGAGAATTTTTTATGATGAAAAAGAAACAGATTTTTATTTTATTACTTTCTATGATGACCATGTTAACTGGCTGTGGAAATTCGTACAAATCCTCTGAACTAAAGGTTTCTTTGGCAAAAGAAGAGCCTGTTCAGGAAGAAGAAATCTCAGAGGAGTCTGTCATTAAGCTCAACACATTTGGGTTAGATTTATTTAAGGCAAATGAAGATGATAGAAATCCAGTGTTGTCACCTTTGTCAGCCTATCTTGCATTGCATATGGTCGCAGAAGGAGCAGATGAAAAGACAAAAGATGAATTTGAAGCATTAATGGGAAGTGTGGAAGAGCAAAAAGTAATTGCTGCAATAGCAAAGAAGGAATTACCATCCAATACTTCAGATATGATATTTACGATTGCAGATTCTGCCTGGATTGATGATGATTTTCACGTGAATAAAGAATGGTTAGAAAACGTAATTACAGATAAACAAGACAAAGCGTTTCAACTTAATCTGTCAACGGAAGATGCCATGAACCAGATGAATCAATGGGTAAAGGATAGTACAGATGGCATGATTGAAAAAATGATTACTGACCCATTACCGGATAGTACAAGATTAGTTCTATTTGATGCCTTGTTTATGAAAGGAAAATGGAATACTCCATTTAAGAAGGAAGATACACAGATGGAAGATTTTTATCTTAGTGCAGATCAAACTATTCAGGTTTCCATGATGAATCAATATGATGAAGCTTATGCCTACTTGGAAAACGATTGGTTAGAAGGTTGTATTCTTCCCTATAAAAACAGCTCTTTCGCCTTTGTAGCTTGTAAACCAAAGAATCAGGATACAGATATAAGAACTGCTTTAGATAGACTTTCTGCTACAGAATTGCTAGAATTAGTGCAGACAGGACAGGAAAAACAACTTAATTTGAAACTTCCTTCTTTTGAAATCGCTTATGAAAAAACGCTCAATGATTCTTTAATGCAATTAGGTCTTGTTGATGTGTTTGATCCTGAGAAAGCCAATCTTTCCCAAATGGGTACTACCACAACAAATAATCCAATCTATGTAGATTTGGTTTATCAGAAAGCGAAAGTAAATGTGGATGAGGAAGGTACAAAAGCAGCAGCTGTTACGGAAGTTGCTATGTTAGAAGCGACAGCATATATAGAACCTGAAGAGGTATATGATTTATACTTTAACCAACCATTTTTCTATATGATTTTGGATACAAAGAACCAGATTCCAGTCTTTATGGGGATTATAGACCAACCTTAATGTACAATCAGATTTTTGGAGGAAAACAATTTGGAGGACAGAGATATTATTGAACTATTCTGGATTAGAAACGAGCAGGCTATTACAGAAACAGATCAAAAATACGGGAAAGCTCTTCATTCTTTATCAGATAAAATAGTGGAAAATTATGAAGATGCCCAGGAATGTGTAAATGATACCTATCATAAAGCGTGGACACATATACCACCTGCAAGACCTGATTTTTTCTTTGCCTATCTTGCAAAAATAGCAAGGCATTTATCCTTTGGCAAGTTAGATTATCATCATGCACAAAAGAGAAATGCCATCATTGTAGAATTAAGTACAGAATTGGAAAACTGTATTTCTGCACCGGATGCGTATGAACAAAAAACGACAAGTGAAGAAATAGCAAAAGTTATCAATCAATTTTTAGCCAAACAAACAGTAGAAATGCGCAAAGTATTTGTACGCAGATATTGGTATATGAACTCTGTTTCAGAAATCAGTACGATGTTTTCCATTAGCGAAAGCAAAGTAAAATCGATTTTATTTCGTATGAGAAATAAGCTTCGAAGGGAGTTGGAAATGGAGGGATTAGTATGAATGGATTTGATGTTTTACAGGCTATGGAACAAATTGATGACAAATACATAGAAGAAGCAAATCAGGGAATTGCGTTAAAACACACGCGAAAAAGGTTTTCGAATGCGCATCTTAGTATCGCAGCATTACTCCTAATCAGTATCATTGCAGCAGCAGTATTAAAGGAATTACCTGGAAACAATAGAGACACTGTGGCAACTGTTTACGAAGAAGCAAGTATTGAAAATGAAATTGGTATATCAGGGGCTTGTTTGGAATCTACTGTTGAAATGCAAGAAGCTATACCTGATGAAGCAGTTGTAGAAAGCACAAAGGGAGATTATCCTGCCCTAATCCAGGTAAATGGCATTGTGTATCGCGATTCCGGTGAAATTAGTACAGACGCCAGATGCGGTGTTATGGATGGAGAAATCACTACCCAATGTGATGAAATTCCTACTGAAGATAATCAATCCAATTTTGGTACAGGTTACGGTTATCAGATAGGAAAGGATAGAATCGATGTCTTAATTGATGACCAGTGGCATATTTTTGTTCCATATCAAGAATAAAAGCTTATAAAAGAACACTGCAATATTATGATGAAATAGGGCTTTTGAAACCGGCAAAAGTCAATGATGCCGGTTATCGTTATTATTTTAATCAGGTAAGTAATGGATAAAAGTTGTGAGATTCGCTTCTTCTTTCAACATGTTTTTGGACAGCGGTGCAAGGAATCATGGAAAAGATGGCATTTAACGATAATATGAAAGTACCTGATCCGGAATGTATCTGGCTTTCACGGGGAATACTTAAGAATATTTACCGATGGAGGCAGAAGATATGGAAGGTACATTTTATGGCTGGTATATGAAATGTCAGTCCGTTTGCTGTGATTCCGTTTTTGGAATGCCGCCACAGTGTGTGGAGTATGAGACATACAGTAAATGGAAGCTTGTGTATCAATGATCAGATTTTTCATTTTCAGAATGCAAGAGGTTACTGGGAGGGAGATGAAGGACGCTCGTTTCCAAAACAATATGCCTGGACGCAATGCTTTTTTCCTGGTGGTTCTCTGATGCTGTCCGTGGCGGATATACCTATGGCAGGGATTCACTTTACCGGTGTTATAGGTGCAATTATGTGGTATGGGATGGAATATAGACTGGCTACTTATTTGGGAGCAAAAGTAGTGCAGATTCAAAATAAGAAGATTTGGGTTGTACAGGGCGACATGGAATTGGAAGTCCGTTTGTTAGAAAGAGTCAAATGTTCCTTGAAAGCTCCAGTAACAGGGAATATGAAAAGAACGATTCAAGAAGGGGCAGCCTGCAGAGCTTTGTACCGTTTTGGCAAAAGCGGAAGAACTGTATTTTATTTTGAAACAGACAAAGCATCTTTCGAATATGAATATTGATATTATTAATTGTATATGCTATATATAATATGCCTAGGCAAAAAAACGTAAGGATTAAATCAAGCACTTTTTCACCTCCTATCTGTTGCCAGAATAGGTGCGGTAACTTTGTTATTCTACCACACTTTTCAGATAAGAAAAATGTAAAAACGGTGTTTATACGATAGTAATTTCATAATAATATTTTGCACACGCATAGTGGAGTTTGTGAACAAGTCATGCAATACCAAGTAAAGGTTTTACAAACATGAGACTTGCAGTCAAAAAATGATTGACATCATAACCAAGCTCGTGCTAAAATGACAAAAAATTTTAAGGAGAACACACAATGAATCAGAACTTACATGTAAGACGTTATATGTACGCGTACCCTAGACGTATCTGGCTGTAAATGATGCAGAATTCGTGCATACCACAGCCGATAGGTCTTTTGTGTCTGTGCATGAAATAGGAATGTAAGTTGGTTTCATATGATTACATTTTAGATTGGATAATCGCACTAGACACAAAAAATGTTTGGTGCGATTTTTTTGTGTGAAGGAGAGGTATAGAATGAGCAATGTGATTGAATTGCAATTGGTAACTAAGGACGAGGCGGAGTGTCTGCATAGACTGCAAGTAAAAGCTTTTATGCCATTGTATGAAAAATATCAGGATGAAGAAACAAGTCCTGCAAAGGAAAGTCTTGAAAAAGTAACAAAAAAAATTATGGAGGAGAATTCTGATTTTTACTTCATTGAGTTTTATGGAGAAAAAGTCGGAGGCGTGAGAGTACGGTGGCATCAAGGGAAAAAGGTATTCGAAAATATAAATTGGATATCACCTATTTTCATTATTCCTGAATATCAAAATAAAGGGATAGCCAGTAAGGTGATAGAAAAACTATTTGAATTATATCCAAATACCATAGAATGGCGGTTGGATACCATAAAACAGGAGGTTGGTAATTGCCATTTGTATGAAAAATGTGGTTTTATCAGAGTTGGTGAGGAAACGGTAATCAATGAAAAAATGACCTTGGTTGATTATGTGAAAAAAATTAAGGAGGCTGGACAATGAAGCACTTCATACACTTGAGTGATTTTTCGAAACAGGAAATAAAACATATATTTGAATTAGCAGATAAATTAAATGCAGATTATGGAAATACCAAACCATTAAAAGGGAAAACAATTGTGTTATTCTTCCCGGAAAGTAGTATTAGGACGAGAGTTTCCTTTGAAAAAGGAATACAAATGCTTGGCGGAAACACAATATTATTTCCTCCGACAGCTCTTGATAAGAGAGAAGACATAAAAGACGTCATAGGATATCTTGAAAATTGGGCAGATATGGTGATTGTTCGTCATAATGATTTATCCTTACTGGAGTATATGGCGGAGCATTCCCATATACCTATTGTAAATGCTATGACCTCTGTAAATCATCCCTGCGAGATATTAACAGATTTGTACGCTCTGTCAAAGAAGTATGCAGATTTTTGTCAAAAGGAATATCTTTTTATAGGAGAGAAAGGAAATATAGGAAATACGTGGAAAGCTGCAGCCGAATTATTGGGATTTCAGTTTACCCAGTGTTGTCCGAAAGGATATGAAATCGAGGGAGCGCATGTATGCTATGATTTAGAGGAGGCTATTGTCCAAAAGGATATTATTTGCACCGATTCGATTCCTTCATCAGCAAAGGATGATTTTAAAGATTATCAAATTACATTAGAACATTTAAAACATGCAAAGGAAGGTGCTTGTTTAAATCCATGTCCACCATTTTTTAGAGGAGAGGAAGTATCTGCTGATGCAATTGATAGTGAATATTTTGTAGGTTATGCGTTCAAGAAACACTTGTTGGAAGTGCAGCAGGCGATTATTTGTTATCTGTTAGTGGAATAGAAAGAAATTATGATTTGAGTCGCCGTTTGGCGGCAGAATGGAGATTAGTATGCAACAGGCAAGAAAATTAAAAAAAGGTGACAAAGTAGCAATCGTAAGTCTATCAAGCGGTATGTTAGGGGAGGAATTTTGCAGTCACAACATAGAAATAGGTGTAAAGAGATTGAAGGAATATGGGTTGGAGCCTGTATTTATGCCAAATGCCTTGAAAGGCATTGCGTATGTAAAAGAAAATCCACAGGCACGAGCAAAAGATTTAAAAGATGCATTTTTGGATGATTCCATTGCTGGAATTATCTGTGCGATAGGTGGTGATGATACCTATAGACTGTTACCTTATTTGATGGAAGATGCAGAATTTGTTCAGACAGTACAAAAGAATCCTAAATTATTTACCGGTTTTTCTGATACTACGATTAATCATTTGATGTTTTACAAACTTGGATTATCAACCTATTATGGTCCTAACTTTATATGCGATTTGGGAGAGATTGCAAAGGAGATGCTTCCATACAGTAAAAAAGCATTTGAAAGCTATTTGGAAGGAAACGAATATAGCCAAATAGTATCCAGCGAAATCTGGTATGAAGAAAGAGAAGATTTTTCCAGAGCAGCAATCGGGACAGACAGAGTAGCACATAAGGAAGAGCGGGGATTTGAACTTCTGCAAGGAAACGAAGTTTTTGAGGGTGAGCTGTTAGGTGGTTGTCTGGAAAGTCTTTATGACATATTGACAACAAACAGATATAAGGATGAAAAAGAGGTGTGTGAAAAATACGGATTGTTTCCGGGTAAAGAAGAGTGGACGGGAAAAATATTATTTATAGAAACCTGTGAAGAAAAGCCTGTACCGGAACTTTTTGAAAAGGAGATTATTGCACTTAAGGATAAAGGAGTATTTGATGTAATTAACGGTGTTCTGGTTGGAAAACCGCAGGATGAAGCTTATTATGAGGAATATAAAGATATCCTTAAAAGAGTGATAGACAATGAGAAACTTCCCATTGTTTATAACGTGAATTTCGGTCATGCCACACCCAGATGTGCATTGCAATATGGCACTTTGGCAAAGGTCGACATGAAACAGAAAAAGATATATGTATGACGTCTGATGCAAGAAGGATTCTATAGATTGTAGAGCCATTCTCACACTTAGAGAGTGCATTCTACCGGAGAAATTGGTACACTTGAAGTGTGAAGAGCATGCACTCACAAAAAAGAAAGGGGTCATTATGGATTACAAAAATATAGGAAAATTTATTGCAGATATCAGAAAAGAAAAAGGATATACTCAAAAGGAACTGGCAAATCTAATCGGTGTAAGTGACAAGACCATATCAAAATGGGAATGCGGTAATGGTATACCGGATTTGTTCTACATGGATTCGCTTTGCGAAAGTTTAGGCATTAGTATCAATGAGTTGATTTCCGGACAAAAGCTGCAGGAGAATTCATATCCCCGGAAAGCAGAGGAAAATATTATGATGTTAATGAAAGAAAATGCAAATAATAAAAAAAGTATATGGATGCAAAGTATCATTGGTGTTGTATTTTTCATTATCTTTTTTATCATTCTTTTTAGTGAAGGTTTGGCACTTGTAAGCATTATTGATCCTGTAGGTTTTCTAAGTCTTGCTTTATTGCTTTTGGGTACTGTATTATTATCTGGGAAAAAAGAACCGAAGGATATACTGGATATCATTAGGAAAATGGCTTTTCCAGGTGCGACTTTGATTACTGCCTGTGAATTAATTGTTATTTTAACACGGGCAACCGACGCAAGGATATTGCAGGCAAGCATAGCGGTATTGATGTTAGAGTATTTTTATGCAAGTATCATTTATTTTGTTTTGTTTATCATACAAAATAGGAAAAAATAATACTGGAAATTCATAGTAATTGAAGTCCCGGGAGCTGTTCATAACAATATAAGCAGGAGCTGACAACATGAAAAATACAGATTTTGACTCAAAAAGAATAGCAGAGGGATATGCAAAACGTCCATGGCTTCATAAAGAGGTCATGGAGCAGGTAAAAGCAGATTATCAAATCACACAAAATTTTGAAAATGGGTTGGATGTTGGATGCGGAGCAGGATTGTCAACAAAAGGCCTGCGTCTCATTTGTAATCGCGTGACTGGTACAGATATATCACCGGAAATGATAGACATATGTAAGCAGCTTTATAAAAATGACACATATGACTTTTATGTTGCAAAGGCAGAAGAAACCAGGATACCCCAAGCACCATATAATATAGTAACAGCAGCAGGGGTAATGAACTGGGTAGACAGGGATAAATTTTTACATAATGCTGCGCAAATTATGGCACAGGACGGACTTATTATCATATATGATTTCTGGATTACAGATAAGATGGTGGCAAATCCGGCTTACACAGATTGGTATCAAAATGAATATCTGAAAAAGTTTCCGAAACCACCAAGAAATGAAGACACTTGGACGCAAAGTGATTTGAGTGATGATTTTCTCATGGAAAAACAGACAGTTTATGAAATGACCTATTCCTTCTCTTTAGAAGATTTTATTGATTTTATGATGATTCAGTCCAATGTAAATGTTAAGATAGAGAAAGGGATTATGTCAGAGGCAGAAGTCAGAGAATGGATGACAAATACACTTTTACCAATTTTTCAACATGAAAAAGAAACGTTAGTATTTGCCGGATATAATTGGTACATTAGAAAAAAGAAATAAAAGTGCGATAAAAGGTTGTTGACAAAAAAAGGAACTTATAGGAAAATAAAATCAACAAAAAGGGAGTAGTTGCATGCAATGCATGTCTTAGCTTTCGTCAGGACGTCTTTAGGACCGGAGGTTAGGTGACAGTTGTTAAACAAGACTTTTTGTGTACATTTTTGTGCACAAAAGGTCTTTTTCTTTTGTACACAGCAAGAAAGTAAGAAAGGAAGAAAGGTATGAAGGAAGTTTATCAACAAACAAAACAGGAACTTTTTGAAAAGTATGGTAGTGAGAAAGGTCTTACTGAAGAGAGAGCAAAGGAATTATTGCAGAAGTATGGAGAGAATGCATTAGAAGAAAAAGGAAAGAAAGGCGTAGCCAGAATTTTTTTAGAGCAATTTGCAGATTTACTGGTAATTATTTTAATCATTGCAGCGATTATCTCTATGTTCTCAGGAAATGTAGAAAGTACCATTGTTATATTTGCAGTAATCCTGTTAAATGCGATGTTAGGAACTGTTCAGTATGTGAAAGCTCAAAAATCATTAGATTCCTTAAAGGAACTGTCTGCACCAAAGGCAAAAGTCTTACGAGACGGAGTACGAAAAGAAGTGGCTTCCAAGGAAATTGTTCCGGGCGATGTACTGCTGTTAGAAGCCGGCGATATGATTGTGGCAGATGGAAGAATTATTGAAAATTATTCCTTGCAGGTAAATGAAAGCTCCTTAACCGGAGAATCAACCAATGTTGATAAAAAGGATGAAGAGATTGTAAAGGAAGTTGCACTGGGGGATCGGTGTAACATGGTTTTCTCAGGAAGTCTGGTTACCTATGGCAGAGCCGATGTGTTAGTAACTACTACCGGTATGCATACGGAGATGGGAAAAATTGCAACGCTTATGAACGATACCAGAGATAAGAAAACGCCTTTACAGGTAAGTTTGGATGATTTTAGTAAAAAGCTTGCAATTATGATTATGATAATTAGTGTGCTTGTATTCGGTCTTAGAATATGGCAGCAGGAACCGGTATTGGATTCCCTTATGTTTGCTGTTGCTTTAGCGGTTGCAGCGATTCCGGAAGCACTTAGTTCCATTGTTACCATAGTGCAGGCAATGGGAACAAGAAAAATGGCAGCAGACCATGCCATTATCAAGGACTTAAAGGCAGTAGAGAGTCTTGGTTGTGTATCTGTCATTTGCTCTGATAAAACAGGTACTTTGACCCAGAATAAAATGACAGTAAAAGAAGTATATGTAGATGGTCAATGTATGTTGCCACAGGATTTGGATTTATCCTTAAGTCTTCACAGATATTTCTTATATATCGCCATTTTAAATAATGATTCCACCATTTATAATGGTAAAGATATTGGTGACCCGACAGAAACCTGTTTATTGAATATGGCTAGAAAAGCAGGACTTATGGAAGCAGGAGCAACCGAAGAAGATATCAGAAGCATGATGCCACGTATGGAAGAAATACCTTTTGATTCTGATAGAAAACTGATGAGCACCAAGTATCGCGTGCATGGCATTCCAACGGTATTTACCAAGGGTGCGGTAGATGTCTTGTTAGACAGGATTGAGACGATTGCTACAAGTAAAGGCATCCGACCGATAACAGAAGCTGATAAGGAAGAAATTCTAAGACAGAATCAGATTTTTTCAGAGAACGGTTTGAGAGTATTAGCATTTGCCTATAAGGAGTGCGACGAGAAAGATGTTCTATCGATAGAAAAGGAATATGGATATACTTTTGTAGGCTTGGTATCCATGATTGATCCACCAAGAGAAGAATCGATGGAAGCTGTTGCAGATGCTATCAATGCAGGTATCAGACCGGTTATGATTACCGGAGACCATAAGGTGACAGCGACTGCCATTGCAAAACAGATTGGTATTTATCGGGATACAGATATGGCTGTGACCGGACAGGAATTAGACAAAATGTCTGATGAGGAATTAGATCAGGTTCTTAGTAGAATTTCCGTCTATGCCAGAGTATCACCGGAAAATAAAATTCGAATTGTAGATGCATGGCAGAGAAAAGGGAATATTGTTGCGATGACAGGAGATGGAGTGAATGATGCGCCAGCCTTGAAAAAGGCAGATATTGGTGTGGCAATGGGCATTACCGGAACAGAAGTTTCCAAAGATGCTTCCGCAATGATTTTGGCAGATGACAATTTTGCAACGATTATAAAAGCTGTTTTGAATGGACGAAATGTCTATAGAAATATTATGAATGCAATTTTATTTTTGCTTTCAGGAAATTTGGCTGCAATATTTGTAGTATTATTCTGTTCTATCATGGCATTGGATACACCCTTTGAACCGGTGCATTTGTTATTTATCAATTTACTGACAGATTCCTTACCGGCATTAGCGATTGGCATGGAACCATCTGACAAACAATTACTGAAAAATAAACCAAGGGACCCAAAAGAAGGAATGCTCACAAAGAAATTTTCCCTGCGATTATTATGTTATGGATTATGCATTGCAGTTGTCACACAGATTGCATATTATCAAGGACTAAAAGTCAGTCCTATGACTGCCAGTACAATGGCTTTTGCAACATTGACTTTGGCAAGATTATTTCATGGATTTACATGTAGAAGTGATTCTTCCATCTTTCGGATAAGGCTTACAAGCAATAAATGGAGCATCGCGGCATTTGCTGCAGGCGCTTTCCTGTTGGCATTTGTATTGTTCGTGCCGGTGATGCATGGATTATTTATGGTGGAACCGTTAGAAAAAATACAAATTGGCCTGATTGCGTTATTGGCCTTTATTCCGACAGCAGGGATTCAGTTGGTTCGAGTAGTAAAAGAACAAAGAAACAATAAAACAGTAGAAGAAAAATAGAAAGGAGTTAGCGGGTGCGCAAAAAAAGAAACGAATGGATAGGCATGTTAATGATGGTACTTGTATTGATTGCAGGCGTTTATGGAAGCAATGCTAAAGCTGCTTCCCTATCCATGTGCGCACCTGTGCAGACAACAAATTCCTATCGTTCATCTATTGACGCTGTTATCAGAAATATGGAAATGGGTACAATAGAAATGATAGGTATTTGTGATAACACAAATCAAGAACAATTAGCAATTCGTTTTCAAAATCAAAACAGGGATACGAAAATATTCCCGGATTTTCTATATCAAGTCATTACTTCCCAAAAGGAAGAACAATCTTATGTAAGTGTCAAAAAGATACAAATCGTATCTAAAATCCAGGATACACTTGTTATCAATTATATTCACGAAATTGATGGAAAAAAGAATCTACTGTAATTCCAATGAACTGAGTCGGGAGAAACATGAACAAAGTTGAAAGGATGTAATAAATGAGTTTTACATATGTTATGGGATTACTTGGAGGCTTGGCTTTATTTCTATATGGCATGCAAATGATGAGCACCGGTCTTGAAGCTGCTGCTGGAAATAAAATGAAAGTAATATTAGAAAAGCTGACGGCAAACAGATTTGTAGGAGTATTGGTAGGTGCCCTGATTACTGCAATTATTCAATCATCATCAGCCACGACGGTTATGGTAGTTGGATTTGTTAATTCAGGTATGATGACATTAAATCAGGCAATCTGGATTATTATGGGTGCTAATATTGGTACAACCATTACAGGTCAGTTAATTGCATTAGATATTGGAGAAATTGCACCGTTAATTGCATTTTTTGGTGTCGCAGCAAATATATTTATCAAACAGGAAAAGGTAAAACAAATTGGAGAAATCGTGGCAGGTTTAGGGATTCTTTTTCTTGGTATGGATATGATGGGAGAGGCGATGAAGCCTTTAGCAGATTCAGAGTCCTTTGTGAGTATGCTTACTGAATTCGAAAATCCATTGTTAGGTATTGCAACCGGTATTATTTTTACAGCTCTCATACAATCTTCATCTGCTTCTGTAGGTATCTTGCAAACACTTGCAGGAAGCGGAGCGATTGGGTTAAAGAGTGCAGCATTTGTATTATTTGGACAAAATATCGGGACCTGCATTACTGCAGTTTTGGCTTCCGTAGGAACAAGCAGAAATGCAAAGAGAACTACGATTATCCATATCATGTTTAATGTGTTTGGTACAGTGGTATTTACGATTTTATGTCTTACAACCCCAATCATTATGATGGTGGAAGGCTGGACTCCTGAAAATGCACCTGCACAGATAGCAAATTTGCATACGATGTTTAATCTTGTTACTACGATTTTATTATTACCGATGGGAACCTGCCTGGGAAAGATTGCGGCAGTTATTTTGAAAGACAGGAAAGTTACAGATAAACCCCAAAGTATGCATGCAGAATATTTTTTGGATAGAAAGCATATTTCCAACGATATGCAAAAAATGGTCATGATGAAAAAATGAAAGAAGAGATAGCATTTATGATAAAAGATGTATTAAAAGGAATGATTATTGGGTTAGCTAATATTATACCGGGGGTGAGTGGCGGAACCATGGCGGTATCCATGGGAATATATGATAAACTGATTCACTGTGTTACTCATTTTACAAGTGAAATGAAGAAAAATATTGCTTTTTTGCTTCCTGTGGTTTTGGGTATGGGAATTGCCATTATTGGTAGTGCATTTGGCATTGCTTATTTATTTGAGACATTTCCGGTGCAGACTAATTTTTTGTTTATTGGTCTGATACTTGGAAGTCTGCCGTCTGTATATAATAAAGTGAAAAAAGAATCTATTCAAATAGGATATCTATTGTCTGCAATTATTTTTTTTGTAATAGTTGTAGAAATGGCTTTGCTTAATGGCACTGCAAGTCGTACAATAATGATTGATACCAGCTTTTATCAAATCATCCTATTATTTTTTGTGGGTGTGATTGCGGCAGGTACTATGGTAGTTCCCGGAATAAGTGGTTCTATGATGCTGCTTTTACTTGGTTATTACAATCCTATTTTGGATACCATTAAAGAATTTTTCATGGCAATCGTTGCTTTTGATTTACAGACACTGATAGGGACATTATTTGTTTTAGTGCCTTTTGGAGTTGGAGTGCTTGTCGGAATTATTGTAATTGCAAAGATAATTGAAGTGGTATTTCAAAAAATTCCTTTTTATGCATATTGGTCAATTATTGGCCTTTTAGTGGCATCACCAATCGCAATTATTCTGGTGGCTGATTTTCCAAAGCTTACAGTTGTTCGCGTATTAACGGGAATGGTTACTTTCCTGCTTGGGTGGATTATTTCAGGAAAATTGGGTGAAAAGGAGGAGTAACAGTTAGACATTTGAGTTTATGGATAGGAGACGAAAGGATAGATGGCAGGATATGTTTTAGGAATAGCATTCATTATTTTACTTTGTATCATAGCGGAAAAGTTTTCTGGCTATTTTGGGATGCCGGCCCTGATTCTTTTCATGTTTATTGGAATGTTATTTGGGTGTGATGGCATTTTTAAGATTAGCTTTGATGACTTTACGCTTGCTGAAACGGTATGCTCACTGGCTTTGGTTTTCATTATGTTCTACGGTGGCTTCAGTACGAAATGGAGTGCTGCAAAGCCGGTTGCAGGAAGAGCTATTTCCTTATCTACGCTTGGAGTAATCATAACAGCCGGTATCACGACTGTGCTTTGTCATTTTCTGCTGCATATGTCATTGGAAGAAAGCTTTCTGGTGGGAGCTGTACTTTCTTCGACAGACGCGGCAAGTGTGTTTTCTATCCTTAGAAAGAAAAAGCTTAATTTGAAGGATGGAACAGCCTCTATTCTGGAAGTGGAAAGCGGAAGTAATGACCCGATTGCCTATATGCTGACCATCATTGCAATCAGCTTTTTAGGAGCTTCCGATTCCGGGAATGTGGTTTGGATGGTAGTATTGCAGATTGTCGTAGGTATTTTAGTTGGATTTTTGCTATCTGTGGTTTCTATACAGATTACAACAAAAACAAATATCGTGTCAGACGGATTAGATACTATTTTTATGATAGCGATGGTATTAGGCTGCTACAGCATAGCTGCCATACTGAAGGGAAATGCCTATTTGAGCCTGTATATTTATGGAATTATCATAGGAAACAGCAGGATTAGCAATAAACAGACTCTGGTTCATTTTTTTGATGGAGTGACAAGTCTGTCACAAATTTTGGTATTTACACTAATTGGATTATTAAGTTATCCAAGTCAAATGCCCAAAATCATCCCTACCGCACTTGTGATAGTAGCGATTTTGACATTTGTTGCAAGACCAATTGCTGTATTTTTACTGATGCTTCCTTGCAGGTGCGGATTAAGACAATGTTTATTGATTTCATGGGCAGGATTACGAGGAGCTTCTTCCTGCGTATTCGCTATCATGGCAGTCGCTTCCGGGGTAACGATGAAACAGGATTTGTTTCATATTGTGTTTATGGTAACACTTTTCTCTGTTGCCTTTCAGGGCGGTTTGCTGCCACTGATTTCTAATAAATTGCGCATGGTTGACAGTGAAGCGGATGTCAGAAAAACCTTTACGGATTATCAGGAGGAAACAGCATTGCAGCTTATGCGAATGTATATTCCGGAGGGACATAGCTGGGCTAACAGAAAAGTAAAGGAAGTAAATATTCCGCAGGGGTCTTTAGCACTTATGATAAAAAGGAATAAGGAAACCATGATTCCCAAAGGAGATACCATGATTTTACCAAATGATACAGTCATACTAAGTGTACCACCTTATGTTCCATCGGAAGATGAAAAACTCGAAGAAATAGTAATTGACCAGGCACATAAATGGTGTCGAAAGACAATCGGAGAGCTTGGTCTTGGAGATGATGAGTTGATTGCCATGATTTTCAGGAATGAGGAAACTATCATTCCGGATGGAAAAACCACAATTTTGGAAGGTGACAGGGTTGTATTGTACAGATAGGCGGTGTAAAGTATATCTTAGAAGTTATTTTATATAAAAGAGAAAGGGGTCATTTATATGAAACGATATGTAATGTTTGCATAGTGTTGGCTATTGCAATCAGATAAAGTTTTGTTATAGCCAATGCTGTCCTTAGACAATAACACATAAGGAGGCAAACATGGGCTATATGAGAGCAGAGGAAATTCTGCCATTAGAAGTGATAGAAATGATACAGCAGTATGTAGATGGAGCAAATATTTACATCCCGAGGAAGGAAAATAATCGTTCAGGCTGGGGACAGGCAAATCACACAAGAGAAAGGCTGCGAACGAGAGATGAAGCGATATATCGCGAGTATCTGGCTGGCAGCAAGGTAGAGCATCTTGCGGAAAAATATTATTTGTCGGATAAAAGTATTTGGAGAATTATTCGTAACAGAAAAAATGCTGTATAAAAAATCTTTGAGAGCTTGCTTTGGAGCAAACTCTCTTTTTTAATTCTAAAAGAAAACGAGGTATAGAAACAAAACGGTCTGAGATAGAATAGAGATGTTCTTATTTTTGATGAAAAGGAGGAATTTCAAATGACAACACCTCATTACAATGCATAGCACGGGCTATTGCAAATAAAAGAAAAAATACAATAGTCTGTGCATATTTCCCAAAAGAGAATAAGGAGATATGACATGAACTATGTAGATAATTTATCATATAAAATTATGCCAACACAAAACTTTCAAATTGTCAGAGGTTGCGCAGGATGTGGCAGTAAGCAAAATTTTTTAAACAGAGAGCATTTCAGGGTAAATGCAAATGGGAATCGTTTGGATGTATGGTTGATTTTTGGATGTGAAAAATGTGGACACACCTATAATTTACCGATTTATGAAAGGGTAAATCCGGGAAAAATTCCGAAGAAAGACTATGAGAGATTTTTATCAAATGACAAAGAGCTTGCTTTTCAGATAGGGGTAACAAAAAGGATGTTTTCAAAAAATAAAGCAGAGATTGCAAAAGAGAGTATCACGTATGAGCTTATAGAAATGCAGAAAAGCAACATGGAGTCTGCAGGAGATTGCTTGGAAATAATTCTGTATAATCCATATGACATCCCTGTCAGAAATGAAAAAATCGTAGCAGAAATCTTACATGTGACCAGGGCAGAAGCAAAAAGAAAGCTTGCAGAGGGGAAAGTTATTGTGAGGCAGGAAAAATGATTTGCTGCGTAAATGAAAAAACCACGTGTACCAAAATAGTAGGTACACGTGGGTGTAATGATAACTAAATAAAACGTCCTTTCATGAGGTAGATGCCCAAAATGCCATTGAATACAACGGCAGAAAAGGTGCTGAATCTTTCAAATAGTCCAAATACTGTTTTAGGTAAAAGAGCGGTACCGATTGGACCGATTAACATAGCTGCAAGACAAACAATTGCCCAGATGCTAAGAGATTTCATTTGTTCCTTTCTTGCTCCGATTGCTACTAAGACTAAAGATGATAAGGAAAGGATAACGACCAGTGCTGTCACAGCAAGATGCATAAAATTTTGAGGATTGGAGGCTGGTGCATCCTTTATCCATGGAAAAAGGTTATATCCAACATCACATACCCATTCCATGGCAGCAAAAAAGTAAATGCCTGACTTCAATATTTTTGATTTGCAACCAACGACACCAATGCAAACTGCCATAATAGATATCAGACCGCATGGTCCAAACAGTGCATTCAACTGATTAGCAAGGGCTTGTGAGGGTGCTCCCTCTGCACTCAAATCACTCACTGCCATGCTCAACCAATCATATCCCGGATACGCCAGTGGGGAAAATACCACCATTGCTGTGTAGGACAGTAAGCTTATGATTCCCAGTATACCAAGTGTTCTTATTCTTTTTTCTAACATATTTCATTTCTCCTGTATTTTTAGATTGTTCATTAGTTTCTACTCTTGTCTGCTGTGTATATTCTGCAGAATTCATCGATATATTGCTCTAAAATACCATCAGAGCTATTGCTGTGTGCCATGTGATCATCGAATTGAAAATCCAGGATGGCATGCACGCCCATTGCAAAAGAAAGTGCTGCAGAATCAATGTTTTCAAAGTATGCGATTTTTTTTGCCATAATGGCATAGAAGAGTTGCTTTGTAGCCCCAATCATAGTATTTGTCTCAGCAACCATGATTTCAGCTGCAGCCGGGTTAAGTGTTTTTTCAGATATGATGATTTTATAAAACATCTGCATCTGTGGATTTTGGTTCATTTTGTTATAATTTTGAACAGTCCCCATCAATATTTCCTTCAAGGTTTTGCCCTCAACATAGCTTCCATAATCGAATTGACCAATCTCTCTGTTTTGATTGGCTTGTTTTCGCAAAAAGGTATACATTTCGGAAATAATTTCTTCCTTGGAAGAAAAATGGCTATATAACGATGATTTTTTTAATCCTGCTTTTGCTGCAATCTGCGACATGGATATTCCTCTAAGCCCTTGTTTGCTGGCAAGCTCTAAAGTACTCATGATAATTTTTTCTTTACTCATTTTATCCTCATTCCAGTGTTTATTTTTTTCACTTCTTCTTTGACTATTTTAGATATTTTCAACCATAACTAAAACTCATTTCCCACGTACTACTGTTTTTTTACCTTTTCCCTCTGCCCAATTTTCACTTCATGATGCTCTCTAGTCACCCTTAATTTCCTTTTTTTTGACTTTTCCTCTGTTTTTCGCAATTTCTTCTGATAAAAATGGCAGATGTTTGCCACTGTTTTTGTTTCTTCCCTCTGCCCTTCATCCATTTACATTTGAAAAAGTCAGAGGGGAAGCGTATTTTTTGCCTTTTCCATCTGACTCTACCATCGCTTTTTCTCTTTTTCAGGCAGAGGGAAATCGTAATTTTTACTCGCTACCTCTGAGCGGGCAGAAGGATTATGAGTTTTTGGTTTTTCCACTCTGCCTTATATTCATTAGTAATGAAAAAAACATTTATACTATACCTCTTGGCTGCAATTATACGACCGTTCGGTCGTAAATGTCAACAAATATATACTACTTTAGTCTTATATAAAGTGGATTACAGATAAGACTTACGTGAAATGAAAGTTTTAGCTTTTTCCGGGTATGAAATATAGAATTTCTAGAGAATTTCTAGAAATTCTCTAGAAATTCTTTTCATACTATTATTGTGTTTTTACATCTGTCTTTTTGAGATAGCATACGCTCAGCAAATAGAAGAGTACGGTAAAACAGAAATTTAATAAGACAAATCTTACAAGATGAAGCTCTCTGTTAGGATTATTGGCGCGCATACCAATACTTAGTAATGCGTAAGGTACCAAATACCACAAATCCATTGCAGTTGCGACAAGTCCTGCAATGCCGCCGCCAAGTGCAAGACCAATAGGGATGGCAAAGCTGCGGATGACAAGGGATAGAAAGCATTGTACGGTACTGACGGTGATACCGCCAAGAATTCCACAGACTGTCCATTCTATCAGTTCAGGTGGTACCGGTTCGGACAATCCACAGGCAAAACCGCAGAAAAGATACAATCCGACTGTCCACACAATGGTAATCATGGTCATGGCTGCACAGGCAAGGATTTTGTTAAAAATCAGTCGGGCAGCAGAGATGTTAACCATAATCATATTCCAGTTCGTTCCATTATGCTCCAGGCGCCATAAATAGCTCGCATACACGCCAACTAGTGCAGGCATAAAGAAATAGCATAAAAATAAAGAATGCTGTGTCCAAAGAGAATACCAGCTGCTTTTTAGAAGCTCCAGATTACATAAATAATTGAAGGTTCCTACAAATGACGAAATAGAAGGAAGTATGAAAAAAGCAATCCAGATTGGAGAGCGTCTGATTTTCAGATATTCAATCGGAAGAAGAGGAATATAAATACGACTATTTTTGCGCTTTCTGCCCTGATGCTTTACAAGACCAGAAAAGGAGTAGCCTTCTGTGTCCATATTGGAAAATAATTTCCATCCGCCATATAAAAGAGCAACAAGCCATACTATAATAAAAAGCAATATATGATTCTGACGATTGGCATAATAGTAAGTACAAATTCTGGTCGATTCTTCCCAATCCATGCCGACAAACATGGCAGCACCAAAATGACCCCATGGAAGAAGACATTGCAAAAAATCCCATGGCATGAACATCAGGAATAATCCGGCCATACTTCCACAGATTCCAACGCACAAGGACACTGCCTGATTGGAAAAGAGGATAGAAAGAATCATTTGAAATAAAAACAGGATAAAGCTGACAGTAAAGGTCTGTACAAAATATAACATATATGCCCATACATCGGGCTCTCCGTAATAACCAAACGAAAAGCCTAATAAAAGCATCATGATAAGCTGTGTAATGGAAAAGCATAATAAGTAGCACATCCCATAAATGATTTTTCCAAGATAAATACTGCATTTGCTTTGTAAGGTTTCTAAAAGCTTCCAATCAGAGCCTTTGTGTTCAATATCAATTAATCGACTTGCCACAACAGCAGTAAAGGTTGGAACCATAATACTATTTAGTAAAGGAAAGTTGTAAAGCAAAATGAGCCAGCCTTGTATTAAATCTTTATTCTTTCCTTCTGCGTAGAGAAACCAAAGACATTGAACGGCAAGTAAAGCAACCATTACAAGCCACATGCCATGGTGTTTTGTTTTTTGAAGCTCTAAAGATAATGATTTCATAAACTTTCTGTTCCTCCTGTCAGACTTAAAAAGATTTCTTCCAAACCATCTCCCTGTGCTTCAAGAGAGACCATGGACCCTTGGAAAACAAGCTCTCCATGGTTGATAATACCAACCATATCTGCCATTTGCTCTACTTCACTCAAAAGATGACTGGATACAATAACTGTCATTTGATGGGTTACGGGAAGATTTTTGATAAGCTCACGTATTTCCTGTATTCCCGCCGGGTCTAAACCGTTTGTCGGTTCATCTAAAATCAGGACTCGCGGATTTCCAAGCAGTGCCATGGCAATGCCAAGTCTTTGCTTCATGCCAAGAGAATAGTGCTTTACCTTTTTATCACGTTGCTCGTAAAGACGAACCGTGTGTAACACCTTTGTGATTTCAGAGGCAGGTACTTTCTTTAATTTTGCTACAATTTGCAGATTTTCAAGTCCTGTCAGATGACCATAGAAGCTGGGACTCTCAATCAGGCTTCCTGTATGATGTAAAAGGGAAAGGCGATTTTTTTCATTCATTTTCTGACCAAAGAAATAGATTTCTCCATTTGTTGGTTTCAATAGTCCAAGTAAAAGCTTGATGGTTGTTGATTTTCCGGCTCCGTTAGGACCTAGAAAACCATACACACAGCCTTCAGGGATTTGCAGGCACAGATTCTTTACACGAAACTGTGCACCATGCTTTTTACTTAAGTCTTTTGTTTCGATAATATATTCACTCATAATGGTTCCTCCGTTTTTCGTTTTGATAATCTGATTGTAGAAAAGTTACCTTACAGGGAAATGACAGTTACCTTACATTTACCTTAAAAAAGAAAAAATAGTTACGTTTCTTCTGTTTTTCTTCTATAATGGGAGGAAAAGGAAATGCTTGGAGAGTAGGACATGAATTTATATGACAGCAGGATTTTAGTGATAGATGATGAAAAGGCTCTTTCTAAAATGGTAGAAGGAGTTTTGAAAAAAGCAGGATTTCAGAACATTCATATAGCGCAGGATTGCAAAACTGCGTCAATGCTTACGCAGGAAAAAGAATATCAGATGATATTGCTTGATGTGATGCTTCCGGATGGGGATGGATTTTCCCTATTTGCGGAAATGAAACAAAGGGAAAAAAACAGACAGACTCCAGTAATCTTTCTCTCTGCAAGAGATGAGGATTATGCACGCTTAAAAGGACTTGGACTGGGGGCTGATGATTATATTACGAAGCCATTTTTGCCGGAGGAATTATTGCTTCGTGTAAAGGCAGTGCTAAAACGAACCTTTCATATGGAAGAAACACTTGCGGATGATACCATTGGAAATACCCGGGTGGATTGGAATGCAGGAATTATTCGTACGCCAAAAGAAGAATACACGCTAACCGCCAAGGAGTATGCTCTGTTAAAAAAACTGTGTGAAAATCGAGGCAGAATTTTGTCTATGAATGTATTGTGCGATACCCTTTGGCCGGATGGAAGCTATGGCTATGAAAATTCACTGATGGTGCATATGCGAAGACTAAGGGAGAAAATAGAGGAAAATCCTTCAAAACCACAGCACTTGATTACGGTACGCGGACTTGGATATAAATTGATATAGAGGGGACAGGAAGCAGTGAAAAGAATAGAAAAACTCATACAGTATTTTGTCATTTTTACAGGGATGATGTTATTGCTTCTTATTCTGAATTTTGCATTTATGTACGTCGTGAATGTACAGACGAAAGATGAACAGTTTTATCCAAAAGCAGAAAGACTGGAAGGTCTTATAAAGCAGGAAAACGATGGAAGCTTTTTCATGGCAAAGGAAGGAATGGATGAAATAGATTCCTATCATGGTTTTGCCATGATTATCGGAAATTCCGGAGAAATACTATGGAAATACAAACTTCCAAAGGAACTGGAGCAGACCTATACCCTTCAGGATGTTGCTGTTTTTGCAAAGTGGTATCTAAAGGATTATCCGGTGGACATCCATGTCATTGAGGAAGGAATTTTTGTGCTTGGTCGTCCTAAGAATACGATATGGAAGTACAATATCAGTCATTCATTAGGTACAATGGAGGCACTCATAAAATATATGCCTTTTTTATTGGTTGCAGATATTTTTCTTTTGATTGTGATACCGTTTGTCATTCTGCATCATCAGAACAGACAAAAGGAAATGGAACGTACGACATGGATAGCAGGCGCTTCTCACGATATTCGTACACCATTATCATTGGTACTTGGTTATGCAGATGAGATTGGCAAAGAAAGCTTTGACCCGGAAGCTGTACAAAAAGCACAGGTAATTGAGGAGCAGGCAATACGTATTCGAACCTTAATTACTAATTTGAATACAGAGAATAAGCTTGCTTATGGTATGGGAAACTGGCATAAGGAAAAGCTGTTGCTTCCTGCATTGATACGAGAGGTCATTTGTGAGCTGATGAATCGCAACTTAGGAGAGCAATATGAGTTGGATGTGAATATTTCGGAAGAGCTGGAACAGTTTTCTATTGCAGGAGACAGAGAACTCATAAGGCGTATGCTTGAAAATCTTTTGAATAATGCCATCGTGCATAATCCGCAGGGATGCTGCATTTCGGTAGCTTTGCAGAAAAAGAAGACAGGAGTGTTTTCCTGGTGTGAACTTGCCATTTCAGATAATGGCTGTGGTGTTTCCAGAGAACAATTAAAAAAAATGCGTGCACCACTGAGATTGGAAAAGCTTTCAGAGCATGGGCTGGGGATAAGGCTTGTCAGACGTATTGCAGCGATGCATCATTGGAGCGTAAAATTTAGCAATCATAAAGACGGTGGTTTTTGCTGCAGAATACAAATATTTTTTGGAAATAATAAGTAGTGTAAGAAAGAAATGAGGAATTAGAGTGAAAGAAAATGTATTAGGTACAGAGAGGGTTGGAAAGCTCATGGCAAAATTTGCAATACCAAGTATTGTTGCCATGATGGTCAGTGCTGTGTACAACATGGCAGACCAGCTTTTTATTGGAAATGCAGTAGGAACTCTGGGAAATGCGGCAACGAGTGTGGCATTTCCACTTTCTATGCTGTGTACGTCGCTGGCGCTTATGTTTGGAATTGGTGGTGCATCCAGTTTTAATCTGAGTATGGGGGAGGGGAAAACAGAAGATGCTCCCTATTATGTTGGTAACGCCATAACCATGCTGCTTAGTGTAGGCGTTTTGCTTTTCGTCCTGACAGAGATATTTCTGACACCAATGCTTTTGGGATTTGGTTCTTCAGCAAGTGTACTTCCCTTAGCGAAACAATATGTGAGTATTACGGCAATTGGCTTTCCGTTTTTAATCATTACAGTAGGTGGTGGACATCTGATTCGTGCCGATGGCAGTCCAAGGATGACCATGATTTGCAATGTGTCCGGTGCTGTCATTAATATTATTCTGGATGCCCTGTTTGTACTGGTTTTCAGATGGGGCATGGTTGGTGCAGCAGCGGCAACTATTATCGGACAGGTTTTTTCAGGCATTTTAGCGATTTCCTATTTGACGCATTACAGAACTGTAAAAGTGGAAAAACGGCATTTAATACCAGAGAAAAGCTATTTATTAAAGATAATGTCACTTGGCATGGCATCCTTCTTTAACCAGATAGCCATGATGGTCGTGCAGATTACCGTCAATAATCTGCTCAGATATTATGGAGCGCAATCCGCTTATGGAGAGGATATTCCCATTGCCTGTGCAGGTATTGTTACCAAGGTAAATCAGCTCTATTTTTCTGTCATTATTGGTCTCTCACAGGGAAGTCAGCCGATTGAAAGCTATAATTATGGGGCAGGAAAATTTCATCGTGTGAAGGAAGCATACCGTCTGGCGATTATGGTAGGTGGAAGTGTTTCCCTGATAGCCTTTGCACTGTTTCAGTTTTTCCCAAGACAGATTCTTGCACTGTTTCAAAGTGGTTCGGAAGAGTATTTTACATTTGGTATCAAATATTTTAAAGTATTTTTATTCTTTACCTGGTTAAACTGCATGCAGCCGATTACTTCGACCTTTTTTACTTCTATTGGTAAAGCTTATAAAGGAACCTTTTTGTCTCTGACCAGACAGATTATTTTCCTTTTGCCGTTGTTTTTGATACTGCCAGAATTTATGGGGATTGATGGTATTTTGTATGCAGGACCGATTGGAGATGTGTTAGCATTTTGTGTGGCAGTTGGTATGGTCATACGCGAAATGCATCATATAAATCAACTAGAAAAGACAAGGAGAGGACAACTATGATGAAGGAACTGGTTCAAAAAAATCGCTCATACAGAAGATTTTATGAGGAGAAAAAAATATCGAAAGAAACGTTAAAGGAATTGATTTCGATTGCAAGATTGACACCATCAGCAGCAAACAATCAGCCGCTGCGTTACATGCTTTTCAGCGATGAAGAGAACTGTGGAAAAATTTTTGAAACCTTAAAATGGGCAGGTTATTTACAGGATTGGAATGGTCCGGAAGCAGGGGAAAGACCTTCTGCATACATTGTGATAGTAAGCCCGGACGGCGTGAATTCAGCTCAGGATGAAGGAATTGTAGCACAAACCATACTTCTTAGTGCCGTAGACATGGGAATGGGTGGCTGTATGCTTGGTGCGATTGACAGACCAAAGCTTGCAGAGGCAATTCAGGTACCGGCCGGCTATCAGATTAAGCTGGTGATTGCACTTGGTTATCCAAAGGAGCATGTTGTACTTGAGGAAATCACTGCTGATGAAGATAAGAAATATTATCGTGACAGTGAGCAGACACATCATGTACCTAAAATCTGTTTAGAGGATTTGATTATCAGGGAGTAAGCATGGAATATACAACAGTGACTCATACCTTTGAGCCAATTTTTAATGCAGAAAGCAGAGTACTGATTTTAGGTTCTCTGCCTTCTGTAAAATCAAGGGAAAATCAGTTTTATTACGGACATCCCAAAAACAGATTTTGGACAGTGCTGGCAACAATTTTAAAATGTGACATTCCTGTCACAATAGAAGAGAAGAAGGCTATGCTTTTGGCAAATCATATTGCCATATGGGACGTGATTGCAAGCTGTGATATTATAGGCTCTTCTGACAGTTCTATCAAAAATGTGACAGCAAATGACATGAGTGTCATTTTAGACCATGCTCCTATTGAAAAGATATATGCTAATGGGGCAAAGGCTGAGGAACTGTATCAAAAATACTGTTATCCGAAAACGCAAATTGCCATTGAACGACTTCCATCCACGAGTCCGGCAAATGCTTCCTGTAAGCTGCAAACACTGATAGAAATCTGGAGAAAGTGTGTGCCATAAGGTCAGTTACTTTTTTCAAAGCTCCATTATTTTTTTCAAAAGCTCCAAGCCTTCTTCGTATCGTGTATCGGAATGTTCTGAAATAAGGGAGAGTCTGACTGCGTTTGGAGCAAGCGCACTACCTACCATAAAACGAGAAGCGGAGCATAAATGCAAGCCGTTTTGCAGGGCTTTTTCTTCAAAAGCGTCCGGATTACAGTCCTTTGGTAATGTGAGCCAGCCAATGGGACTGTGCAAATCTGTGACAATGGGAAGCCCCTTGCAGATACGGGATAACGTGTTGTGACGTTTTTCAATTTCCAGAATGCGCAAACGTCTGATTTCTTCAAACTGTCCTGAAAGCACAAGCCTTGTAAAGAGCTGCATCATAAGAGCAGGCGAGGTAATCTGCATAGCGTACAGACAGTTGCCAATAACAAGGTGATATTGCGTCGGGACATGAAGGACAGCAAGCCTTAACCCCGGTGCCATAATTTTAGAAACGCTCGAAATCAAAATACCATATTCTTCTGTAAAGGAAGTAATGGTTGGCAGTGGGTTTGGGATGTAAAGCGAGTAAATCGCATCTTCAATGACAGGCATCTGGTATTTTGTTGCATAATTGCCAATCATTTTACGTGTTTCTACATCCATGACCTCGTTGGTTGGATTATTGTAATCAGGGATAAAGTAAAACCCTTTCACATTCTGATTTTTTCTGACATATTCTAAGGACTGCTCTGTAATTTTTCCATCATATAAAGGAAGTGCGACTAATTGAATCCCTAAAATTTTTGCGACCATTTTTAACCCCGGATAAATCATCGGCATGGTTGCCAGCTTACCGCCTCCTTGAAAAAGCGAGGATAATACAGCAAAGATAGCGTTCTGACTGCCATTTGAAAAAAGAATGTGATTTTTGCAGGAAGTCAGTCCCAAATAGGAAAGCCATTTACAGGCAGCTTTTACCTGTAAATCATCATAAGGTACGGTGCCATATTGCAGAAGCTTATAGAAATCAGGCTCCTTTACCATCGAGGCTAAAAAATTGGAGGCGATTTTATTGATATCAGGGTTTGGTAAAATAGCTCCCATTTCAATGATTTTTTTGCTTGGTGCATTGATACCAATCATGCCTTGAGAAGCAGCATCCGCAGCAACATAGGTACCGCGTCCTACTGCACTGCAGATTAACCCCTTTTCCTCACAAAGCTTAAATGCTCTTGTGATAGTGCTTAAATTGATATCTAAAAAGTCAGCAAGCTCTCTTTGCGGCGGAAGCCTGGTGCCCGGTGTAAGGGTACCGCTTAATATGTCCTCCTGCAGTTGTCTGGCAAGAGACAGGTAAATAGGCTCATCGGAATCCTCTAAGTGAGGTCTCCAGCTCATGGGATATTCATCAAAAGAATTAACAGGCATAGCGTTTCCTCTCTCATAAAAATTGTCTTGCATACAATTCTAATATTGAATGGTTCTATTGGCAATGCTAAAATCAAAAAAATACAAGGAGGGAATTAGTTATGTTTGAAGAAAAAATATCAGAGAGAAGTCTTGCCACACCCCCATCATTTATCCGCAGTATTTTAAAGGCAACAGAGCAGGAGCAGACAATTTCCTTTGCAGGAGGCTTGCCAAATCCTATTTCTTTTCCGCAGGAAGCGATTAAGGAATCTACCAACCGTGTGATCGATACTTTTGGCGCAAAGGTCTTTCAGTATGCGGCGACAGCAGGTTTATTGCCGCTTCGAGAGTACATTTGCAACCGTTTACATACCAAATACCAAATGGAAATCCAACCGGATGATATTTTGATTACTACAGGCTCGCAGCAGGCATTGGATTTGATTGGTAAAGTTTTTATCAATAAAGGAGATGTAGTTGCATTGGAAAAACCAGGGTATCTTGGTGCCATTCAGGCCTTTTCCCAGTACCAGCCGGATTTGCATGCCATTACTTTGGAAGAGGATGGTATGGATATCAATGAATTGGAACAGGTGTTAAAAGACAAAGCGCCTAAATTTTTGTATGTAATTCCCAACTATCAAAATCCGACCGGTATTTCCTATAGTGATGAAAAAAGAAACCAGGTGCTTTCACTGGTGCAGCAGTATTCCTGCATTTTAGTCGAGGATGACCCTTACGGAGAGCTTTGCTTTGAAGGTACACCCAAGGGATATATCAGTGCAAAAGCACCACAGGGCAGTATTTTGCTTGGGACCTTTTCCAAAACAGTTACCCCTGGCATGAGGCTGGGATATATGATAGTATGTGAGGAGGGGCTTCGAAAACGATTGAACACCGCAAAGGAGGCCGCTGACCTTCATTCTAATATTTTTTCGCAGTATATTTTGTGGGATTATTTGTCACATAATGATATAGAAGTGCATGTTGAAAAAATCCGTATGCTGTATAAAGAACAGTGTGCCACTATGCTTTCTGCTATGAAGACTTATTTTCCGAAAAATGTTTCTTTTACCAGACCAACAGGTGGTATGTTTCTTTGGGCGACTTTGCCACAGGAACAATCTTCCCTGGAATTGTTTGGAAGAGCAAGCAAAGAAAACGTAGTCTTTGTACCGGGAAATCCGTTTTATACAGATGGACGTGATGCCAATACCATGCGTTTAAATTACACCAATTCTTCCTGCGAAACAATTACAGAGGGAATCAGAAGGCTTGGACAATTGATGAATTAAGTCAATCGTAATCAGTTGCTCAGAAAGGGAGAAAGGTATGAAGAACACAACGCTTTGCTATATTGAAAAAGATGGAAAATATTTAATGTTACATAGAATCAAAAAGGAAAATGATTTGAATGAAGGCAAATGGATAGGCGTTGGTGGAAAATTTGAACCGGGAGAAACTGCAGAGGAATGCTTATTACGAGAGGTATATGAAGAAACAGGAGTCATACTTACTTCCTATCGTTATCGGGGGATTATCAAATTTCTTTCAGATAAATGGGAGGATGAAGTTATTTACCTGTATACAGCAGATGCTTATGAAGGAGAAATATCCATGGAGTGTAATGAGGGGGTTCTTGCCTGGATAGATAAGGATAAAATTTTAGACTTACATCTATGGGAGGGAGACAGTATCTTTTTAAAAGAATTGTTAGCTGACAGAGATGTCAGCATTACCTTACATTATGATGAAGAGGATAAGTTAAAGGAAGTCATTAACGATAACTGTCATTAAAGCATTGCATTTTGTGCGCAATGTGCGTATAATAAAAACAGATTAAAAGGCAAAGAGGCATTAGTTATCTTTGCTTTTTTTAGTTACATTAACACGTTGAAGCGATAGAAAAGAGGTTTTTAAATGAAAACGACAAAAAAGAAAGTTGCTATTGTAGGCTGTGGTCTTGTGGGTGCAACAACTGCATTCAGCTTAATCACACAGGGAATTTGTGATGAAGTATTACTGATTGACATCAATGAAGAACGTGCTTATGGAGAAATGCTTGATTTAAGAGACAGTATCGAATATTTAAATCGTAATGTAAAGGTTTCTACAGGAACCTATGCAGACTGCGGAGATATGGACATCATTGTGATTACGGCAGGTGCACCACCAAAGCCGGGGCAGACACGCTTAGATACGCTTGAGCTTTCTGCAAAAATCTGCAAATCGATTGTGCAGCCTATTATGGCAAGTGGATTTGATGGTATTTTTATTGCTATTTCCAATCCGGTGGATATTATTGCGCACTATATTTATAAATTGTCAGGACTTCCTAAAAATCAGGTCATTGGTACAGGAACAGCTTTAGATTCTGCAAGATTGCAGACCTTAATCGGTGAAATCTGTAAGGTTGACCCAAGAAGTGTGCATGCCTATAGTATGGGCGAACACGGAGATTCACAGATGGTGCCATGGTCAGCAGTAACAGTGGGAGGTAAATCCTTCTATGATGTTTTAAATGACAATAAGGAAATGATTGGTAAGGTTGATTTAGATGCACTAGTGGAGCAGACAAGAAAGCAGGGCTTTGAGATATTAAATCGTAAGGGAACTACCTATTATGGCATTGCGACAACCTGCGCCGGAATTATCAAGGCAATTTTGAATGATGAAAATAGAATTGTCCCCGTTTCTACATTGCTGGAGGGTGAGTATGGAGAGTACGATGTATACGCCGGAGTTCCGACTGTACTAAATCGCTCCGGCGCATTTGATGTACTTGAAATTCATATGGCTCCCGGAGAGCTTACAAGATTTAAAGAATCTACCAAGCTAATCAGAGAGTATACAGAAAAAATTATGAGTATGTAGTAAGCTCTGTGATGGTGTCTGTGATCTTAGCCAGCGAAGATACGATATTTTTGCTGGCTACGTCCATACCCTGTGCAAGTTTTTGTACTTCGATAGCAACAACGGCAAAGCCTTTTCCGATTTCTCCAACACGGGCAGCCTCAATAGAAGCGTTTAAGGCAAGCATACGCTGCTTGTTACTAAAGCCTGCAATCTGCTTTGTGCTTTCATTGGCAGTGGTAAGCTCGTCTACGGCAGTATGGATACCATTACTAAGCTTGGAAATCAGTTCCGCGTTTTTCTTACTGATATAGCTTGCTCGTACATACATATTAATAACATCTCCAAGTAATTTTGCAGATGCTTCAATTTCTTCTTTTGTTTTGACAGTAACCTTGTGAAGTGCTTTGATATAGGCATCTTCATCGATGCCAAGTTCTCTTGCTGTGGCACGGAATTTTTCTTCATCCGGATTTTCTGGAAGAACTTGTCCACCAATGATACTGCCAAGTACCGTACCATCCTCCAACGTGATGGGAATACCGAAATCCATTAAGCCGGCGTGACAAGTGTATATACCGACACCTTCTCTGTCATTTTTTTCACATCTTTCACAGCCTTCTTTACTGCCGCGTGTTAATTTGATACAGAAATCAGTAAAATTATAACAGCTACTGATATATTTTCCGTCGGTTCCTACAGCAACTGATGCAAGTCCTGTACTTTTTGCCCAATTTGACATGATTTCTTCAAATTTTTTCATGTCACAAAAATCTTCAATTTTCATAACATTTTCAACACCTTTCCCCAAACAGAATGTAGAGTTAAAATACCTTTCCGATATATTGTATCATAAATTGATAAAATAGTGAATAAATTCTGAAAAATATATAAAAAAGAAAGATTTCTATAACTTTCATTTCTGGACATTATGTGAATATTATAGTATAGTAAAGACGTTGCAGGAATCCAAACGGAAAAACTGCAAAAGAACCTTGAGAATTGAATAAAGAAGAAGTTTATATGTTCAGATGCGCAATTCTGTCTGAAACTGATTGCGGACAAATAAGTTTCTCTTCTAGCGCCAGGTACCTGTGGGAACGGAAAAAAAGAGCAGGTTAACGAGGAAAAGGGTTATCGAAAAATTCGGCGGACGCCCTTTCGTACTTCCCAGTGCGAGATACATCGGCAAATATGCGGGCAACTGCAAAACAAATACGGTGTAATGGGATACTATTGATAAGAAATCAAAGAGTATGAAATAGATTGAAAGAAGAGGAAATTTATATGTGTGGAATTATAGGTTATACAGGCAGTAATTGTGTAAAGGATATTTTATTGGATGCGTTGAGTTTATTAGAGTATAGAGGATATGACAGTGCGGGAATTGCAGTGAACGAGGAAGAAAAGAAAAAAACAGAGATTTTCAAATGTGCCGGAAGAGTAAGTGATTTGAAAGCGATTTGTGATACGAAACAGATTACTGCAACCTGTGGAATTGGTCATACGAGATGGGCAACCCATGGAGGCGTGAACGATGGGAATGCACATCCGCATCAGCAGGGAAAGGTCACTTTGGTTCATAATGGAATTATTGAAAACTATCGGGAATTAATCGCAGATTATGATTTGCAGGATGTGCTTCGCTCAGAAACTGACAGTGAAGTGGTAGCTGCATTGTTAAATCATTTCTATCAGGGAAATCCAGGTGAAGCAATTAGAAAGACAGTCAGCAAGCTGAAGGGAACCTTTGCATTTGTTATTTTGTTTGAGGATCAACCGGGAGTCATTTACTCCATTCGTAATGTCAGTCCGATTGTGGCAACGATATGTAAGGAGGGAGCTATGTTAGCTTCTGACTTGACAGCACTTTGCCGATTTACGAATGAGTATTTTGTAGTGCCGGAATATCATATTCTGGAGTTGCACAAGGATTGTATTCTTTTGACAGATTTACAGGGGCAGAAGGTAGAGCCTCAAATGCTGTCGGTTGATTGGGAATTGAACAGTGCCGGTAAAAATGGATATCCTTTTTATATGGAAAAAGAAATGATGGAGCAGCCGGATGCAATCAGACGTACGATAGAAGGTCGTATTATGAATGGTCTTCCTGACTTTACAGGGGACGGTGTGCCCGATGAACTGTTTACAAATTGTGAAAGAATTTGTGTGGTAGCATGTGGAACAGCTATGCATGCAGGACTTGTGGCACAGGCGCTGGTAAAATCCATGGTACATGTACCGATGGAAGTGGAGCTGGCATCAGAATTCATGTACTCCGACCCGGTAATTGATGAGAAGACATTGGTAATTGCGGTGTCACAGTCAGGGGAAACCATCGATACTTTAGAAGCATTAAGGTATGCAAAAAGACAGGGAGCAAAGTGCCTTTCCATTATTAATGTGAAAGGGTCTTCTATTGCAAGAGAGAGTGACTATGTGCTGTATACTTCTGCAGGACCGGAAATTGCAGTTGCAAGCACGAAGGCGTATACGACACAGCTGTCAGTTTTTCATCTTGTAGTTGCAAAAATGGCGATGTTGCGTGGTGCATATACAGAGAAACAGGCAAAGGCATTTGTACAGGAGTTGCAGCGTGTGCCGGAAGTATTAGAAACAATATTGGAACAAAGAAAAGATATTCACGTTATTGCAAAAAAGATTCTTGAAGCAAAGGATTTATTTATGATTGGACGTGGTCTGGATTATTCTATTCTTTTAGAGGGATCCTTGAAGCTAAAGGAGGTTTCTTATATTCATTCCGAAGCATATGCATCCGGTGAATTAAAGCACGGACCAATTGCATTGATTACCCGGAATACTCCGGTTGTGGCAGCAGTGACACAGGAGAAGATTATGTCTAAAGAGCTTTCTAATATCAAGGAAGTAAAATCAAGAGGAGCTGATATTGTTCTTTTTATCAAAAAAGCACTTGCAGGAGACTTGCATCAGGAATATCAGCTAATTGAACTACCTGACATGCAGGATGTATTTATGGTATTCCCGACGTCAGTAGCACTTCAACTGTTGGCATACTATGTGTCATCAGACAAAGGCTTTGATGTTGATAAGCCAAGAAACCTTGCAAAGGTTGTAACAGTAGAGTAAAAAGGTAGAGAAACGTTTTGTCTGCAAACATGACAGTACAGAATTGCGTATCTGAACGTATAAACGATAGCTATTCCTTAGTCTCTGTTGTATATTTCGCAGTTTTGGAAAAAACAGGGAGAGGGTTATACCAATTATCCAGCCGATTGGCAAAATTACAAGAATTAATCAATATACCTTTGATAGAGGAAGAATATATTGGAAATTCCTATTTTCCTGCTTATAAGGAAGCAAAACTATTGGGTCATTTTTCTTAAGACTACACCGGAAAAAGCTTATTTCAATTTTCTCGGTGTTAAAATATGGTGATTTTCGGGTTGTTAACACCGGGATTTACAAAATGTGAAGAAATTGTTGTTAATTTTTTTAGAAGAACCTAATAGAAAAATGTTATTAAATTATGTATGCTACAAGCCTTAACTTCGTGAGACAATTTCACTAGGTCACGGGCTGTCGTTCTATGAATCTGCACTTGAAATTAGCTGCCTGTGAGCAAGCTGCTGGCAGCCAATTTGTAGAAATGCGAAAACTATAGTGGCTTTCTTTCTTGAAAAGAAAAAGGAATAGACTAAGATGTACGTACAAGTATAAGAGAGGGACAAGGGGATATGCAGACGGACAAGCGGTTAAAATATCATGATTTGGTGGAAGAACTCAGGGACAAGATATTGAGTGGGCATATCAGACCCGGTGAAAAGCTTCCTTCTGAAAATGAGCTGGCAGCAGCTCATGCAATCAGCAGACAGACAGTACGCAAGGCATTGCAGATTTTGGAAAATGAGGGCTTTGTATATGCAGAGCACGGAAGAGGAACCTTCTGTTCAGACAGAACAGGGGTGCATAAAAGTTCACATAATATTGCAGTAGTGACGACCTATTTGTCCGATTATATTTTTCCAAGAGTGATACAGGGAATCGATCAGGTGCTGACGGAAAAGGGCTATAGTATTTTATTAAAAAATACCAGAAACTCCAGAGCGATGGAAGCAAAAATCATTGAGGAGCTTTTACAAAAGGACATAGATGGTTTGATTATAGAGCCGAGTAAGAGCCAGATTTACTGTAAGCACCTTAACTTGTATGCCATGTTGGATAAATATCAGATTCCTTATGTGTTTATTCAGGGCTGTTACAGTCATATGGAAAAGAAACCGCAGATTTTACTGGATGACAGAAAAGGAGGCTTTCTCATAACAGAATATTTGATTTCTCTGGGGCACAGGGATATTGTAGGTATTTTTAAGGCAGATGATATGCAGGGACAGGAAAGGCATAAGGGCTATATTCAGGCCTTGCAGCAGGCTGGCATTGCTTATGACCCGGATAAGGTTATCTGGTATCATACAGAGGATAGAAAAAGTCATCCTTATGAGCAAATCAGGCGTATGGCAAAAAAACGGGAAAAGCTGTTTTTTGATGCGGTGGTCGCATACAATGATGAGGTTGCAATCTCTGTGATACAGGCATTGGAGGCGGAAAACCTAAGCTGTCCTAAGGATGTGTCTGTCACAGGTTATGACAATTCCTATCTTGCAGCTTCCTGTAAAGTACCACTGACTACGATTGCACATCCACAGGAAAAGCTTGGGAGTATGGCGGCAAAATTGTTACTTTCTCTGATGGAAAAAGAAGAAGTAGGACAGACAAAAATAATTATTGAACCTGAGCTGGTTATCAGAGACTCCTGCCAATAAAAAACAACTTGTATTGTCAACTGTACAAGTTGTAAGATGAAAGTAGTGAATCGGTAAGCATTCAAATCAGGTGTGTACCGATTACAAATAGAAAAATAGATAAACGAGATTGAGAAAGGTTAGGGGTTACAATGTTAAAAACGAGAAATTACAAATTTTGGTTCTGTACAGGTTCACAGGATTTATATGGAGATGAGTGTCTTGCACATGTAGCAGCACATTCCAAGGAAATTGTGGAGACCTTAAACAAGTCTGGTGTGCTTCCTTATGAAGTTGTTTGGAAGCCAACTTTAATTACAAATGAATTAATTCGTAAAACCTTTAATGAGGCAAATAATGATCCGGAATGTGCAGGTGTTATTACCTGGATGCATACGTTTTCGCCTGCAAAGTCATGGATTTTAGGATTACAGGAATATCGTAAACCGCTTTTACATTTACATACCCAGTATAATGAGGAAATCCCTTATGCAACAATGGATATGGATTTTATGAACGAAAATCAGGCTGCTCATGGTGACAGAGAGTATGCACATATCCTGACACGTATGGGTATTGAAAGAAAAGTAGTGGTAGGCTTTTGGAAGGATGCAAAGGTGCAGGAAAAAATTGCAGGCTGGATGCGTACTGCGGTAGGTATCGTGGAAAGCAGTCATATCCGCGTGATGAGAATTGCCGACAATATGAGAAATGTTGCGGTAACAGAGGGCGATAAGGTAGAAGCACAGTTAAAGTTTGGCTGGGAAATCGATGCTTATCCGGTAAATGAAATTGCAGAGGCAGTTGCGGCAGTATCAGCAGCAGATACCAATGCGTTAGTAGAAGAATATTACAGCAAATATGATATTGCATTAGAAGGCAGAGATCCGGAAGAATTTAAAAAGCATGTAGCAGTACAGGCGCAGATTGAGCTTGGTTTTGAAAGATTTTTAGAGGAAAAAAATTATCAGGCAATTGTTACCCACTTTGGTGATTTAGGCGCTTTACAGCAGCTTCCTGGTCTTGCAATTCAAAGATTAATGGAAAAGGGCTATGGCTTTGGTGCAGAAGGTGACTGGAAGGTTGCTGCGATGGTTCGATTAATGAAGATTATGACAGCCGGTATGAAGGATGCAAAGGGTACTTCCATGATGGAGGATTATACCTATAATCTTGTAAAGGGAAAAGAAGGTATTATCCAGTCCCACATGCTTGAGGTTTGTCCAAGTATTGCCGGCGTAAAACCAATGATTAAGTGTCAACCACTTTCCATGGGTAACAGAGAGGATCCGGCAAGACTCGTCTTTACCTCAAAGGAAGGAAAGGGTATTGCAACCTCTTTAGTAGACCTTGGAAATCGTTTCCGTCTGATTATCCAGGATGTAGACTGCAAGCTTCCTGAGCATGATTTCCCGAAGCTTCCTACTGCGATTAATTTCTGGACACCACAGCCTGATTTCTATACAGGAACAGAGGCGTGGTTACTTGCAGGAGGTGCACATCATACAGCCTTCTCTTACGATTTGACTGCAGAACAGATGGGAGACTGGGCAGCAGCTATGGGTATCGAGGCTGTTTATATTGATAAGAATACGAACATCAGAGACTTTAAGCGTGATTTAATGTTAGGAAATGCTTTTTACCGTTAAATTAAGAATAGACTAAAATATTTTACAAAAATATAAATTAAATATTGTAATACCTTCAGTTATCTGCTATGATTTATTTCATCAAACAAAGATTTTCGGGGCTTGTTGTTTGAAAGATAATTGGAGGTATTTTTTTATGAAACATTTTCACAAACTTGTTTCATTTGCTTTGATTGCTGGCATGACTGGCAGTCTGATTGCTTGCGGACAAAGTCCTGAAGATTACGATTTTACGGTAAGCTATGATGGTATAGCTACCGGAGATGTTTCCTCCTCAGGCATTGCGGTACATGACCCGTCAATTTTAGAGGCAGATGGAACGTATTACATTTATGGTTCACATATGACCTGTGCCAAGAGCACGGATTTGTTGCATTGGGAAAGAGTAGCAGATGGTTACAATAAGACAAATCCGGTGTATGGTCAGATTTTTGAAGTAGCAGACGAATCTTTTGCTTATTCGGGCAGTAAAAACAGTCTGATTACAACAGATGACAGAACAACACATGTGTGGGCACCGGATGTAATTTATAACGAAACAATGGGGCTTTACTGTATGTATTACTGCACGACCTCGACCTGGAATGCATCCAATCTGTGTTTTGGTACTTCTGAAACACCGGAGGGACCTTTTACCTGGCAGGGAGCACTGATCTATTCCGGCTTTAACAACACAGAAACCTTAGAGGCTACAGATGTATTGGATTATGTGGATTTGGAGTATGCAAAGGCAAATTATATCAAGGCTGGTGCGTATAACTACAATGATTATCCAAATGCGATAGACCCTACTGTTTTTTATGATGCGGATGGCAGACTTTGGATGGTGTATGGTTCCTGGAGTGGTGGTATTTTCCTGCTGGAGCTTGACCCCAAGACAGGCTATGTTATTCATCCTGAAGCAGATGAGGAAAATAATGTGGACCCGTATTATGGCAAAAAACTGTTAGGCGGTGGGCATATTTCCATCGAAGGACCTTATATCATGTATGATGCGGATACAGACTATTATTATCTGTTTGTGTCTTATGGTGTGTTGACCAGTAACGGTGGTTATCAGATGAGAGTTTTTCGTTCGAAAACAGTGGACGGTACCTATGTGGATATGAATGGAGCATACCCGCAAAAAAGTGCTATGCATGAAAATTTTGGACTGAAATTATCCGGAAATTACAAGCTTCCAAGCTTGGAAAAGGCATATATGGCGACCGGGCATAATTCTGCTTTTGTAGATAAAGATGGTAAAAAATATGTTGTTTATCATACTCGTTTCAATGATGGTGGAGAAGACCATTCTCCAAGAGTTCATCAAATGCTGATGAATGAAGATGGCTGGCCTTGTGAACTGCCATATCAGACACAAGGGGAGACTGTTAGTGAAAA
>CAMBAN010000012.1 GCA_945864145.1 uncultured Lachnospiraceae bacterium
GATAGCCGAACATTCCAAAGGAGAAATCCAGTTTCTGGTATTTTAAGTCGTTTCGATCCGCAAAATCAAAGAGTACCGGGCCGCCGACCGCGCATGCCATCTGATCCATCATAACCTCTTTTTCTCCATAATCAGTATCCTCTTGCTTTACCACTGCATCATAGCCCTCAGGTACATAGGCACCGGTCATCACTCTGACTGCTGTATGCTCTTTGTAAGAGATTTCCTGATAATCTCCGGCACATAGCTCTCCGATGACCCTTAGCATAATCGGATGCTCCTTATCTGCCCCTTCCAAGTCCTTTGCAGCTACCGCATAGCCGTCCATGGCTGATTTTGGGAAAGAAGGCACAAAATTCTTTACAATTATGTCCTCACTACAAATTTTCCCTACTGCCTGAACAATCGGAACGGTTATTTTTTTTGTTTTCGGTGTCAGCTCCTTTAGTATGAGTGATAGACATTCTTCGATTTCCATATGTAAATCCTTTCCTACATGATACTACTTCCAAATCCGCAATTTGGATAATGGCACACCGGACAGCCCAAACATAAGCCGCCATTTCCCATATGTGCCAAATCTTTTTTGGTAATTTCAATTCCTGCTACAATTCTTGGCAAAACCAGGTCAAAAACAGTTGCCTTTGCATACATCACACAACCCGGTAACCCCATTACAGGCGTACCATCCTCAAAATAGCCCAGTAAAAACATAGCTCCCGGAAGCACCGGCGCGCCGTAAGAAACAATACGTGCTCCCGTATCTTTGATTGCACCCGGAGTACAGTCATCCGGATCTACACTCATACCCCCGGTACAAATAATCATATCTGCGCCCTGCTGTTTTAATTCCAAAATGGCATTTGTAATTTTCTCTTTTTTATCATCGCAGGTCACATGACCACATATTTCAATATTGTATGCGGAAAGTTTTTGAATAATAACCGGTGTAAAGGTATCCTCTATTCTTCCATAAAAAACTTCATTACCTGTCGTTACGATTCCTGCTTTCCATGTCTTGTATGACACAATTTTTGCAATTGGTGTATTTCCTGCCTTTTGTTTTACACACTCCATTTTGTCCTTCGCAATCACAAGTGGAATCACTCGTGTACCCAAAAGCTTGTCTCCTTTTTTTACCGGAGAATTATTTATCCTTGTAGCAATCATAATTTCATCAATTTCGTTGATGGCATCTAATCGTTCTACATCTACCTGGAATACACCGTCACACTCTGCAGTCAACTCTATTTTACCTTCCTTGGGTGTAGAAGCCTGCATATGCTCATTGATACAGACATCTCTTAAAATCTCTGCTGCCTCATCCTCATGATAGGTATTTTCATCTTTTTCCCACACATATAAATGGTCTTTTCCTAAGGAAAGTAACACCGGGATGTCTTCCTTTGTTACAATGTGCCCCTTACGAAAAGCTGCATCCTTAACGACATCTTTCACAATTCTTGTAATATCATGACAGAGTACCTGTCCCTCTGCATCTACTGTATTTATACATTTCATTTATTAGTCTTTCCTTTCTCATAGCCTGCAAACTTTCAGGTACTTTAGTACCTTGCGCAGGCACAAATTTGCCGTGTGAAAAATTCATTTTTCACACTTGCTCTTTCGTATTTCTAAAGTGCCCGCTTTTTCCACCCTGTTTTTCTACTAAATGGATATCTGTAATCTCCATCGCTTTGTCCAGGGCCTTACACATATCATATATTGTCAATAACGTCACACTAACGCCTGTAAGCGCTTCCATTTCAACGCCTGTCTGACCTGTTGTTTTCACCAGGCAGGTTGCAATTACCTCTAAATCCTGCTCTCTTACTTCAAAATCTACACTGCATTTTTGTAATAATAAAGTATGACACATCGGTATGAGCTGAGCAGTCTGCTTTGTTGCCATAATGCCCGCCACTCTTGCAACACCAAGCACATCACCTTTTTTAGAGGCACCGGTTACAATTGCCTGCATAACCTCACGATTTACTTTTATCTTTCCTTTTGCAATCGCAATACGTTGTGTTTCCTGCTTTCCGGAAACATCCACCATTACTGCATTACCTTTTTCATCAAAATGATTTAATCTATGTTCTTCCATACGCTTTCCTTTTCCCTATATAATAAAGAATGAACAAAGCACATTCTTGCGACATTCTACCTTTGAAAAAGCATGTGCATAAAAGGGCGACTGCATGTTTATGCAATCGCCCTTGTCTGCATTAAGGCTTATTATAGCACGTATGTTGTAAAATACCTAGCGTTAACATTTTAACAGGAATATTTCTGTAGAAAATGGAAAATACTTTTCTTTAACTGTCTGGTCGGTAAATCATCTCTTTCCAAATCAAAGCCGCAATATAAGCACTTTTCCCCATTCTCCTCTACCATGAATAAAGGAGAGGCTATTGTGTTATCACAGTAATTGGGTACAATTTCTACAAAAAGCTCTATCTTACCCGAAATCTTGGAAATATCCATACTGACACTATGTTCTAACAATGACTTCCATTGATAATCCGGATACTGCCCTGTCGGAAAATCCATAAAAATCGGATGATTGGCTTTCATGATTGCACCACAAGCCTTCTGAGACGGAAAATGAACCGGTGACCAAAATACAGGAATGAAGTTGCCTGGAATTGGTTCTATGAAATCTTTTGCTGTTACAAGTCTTACTCCTTTTGGAAGCAATGTCTCATCTGATTCCTTTGGATACACATAAACCTGCCAATGGTTTTTATAGTCTCCTACTTTTACTTCTACCACAAGCATTGCTGCTGTGTGGAGGCTTCCTAAAGAAATGCGAAGCTTCTTTTCCTTTTGTTTACAATGATAAAAAATATCCTTATCATGATAAATCGTTACCTCATATACAGGCTCTTCTATTTTCTCTTTTCCAAAATCATACAAGCCAAGCTCTGCCTCCAGCCACTCATCATTGGAAAAGATACGTTTTGCCTTCCATAAGGGAACAACTTCACTGCAAAATTCTTTCCAGGTTTCTTGCTTCACTATCTGCTTACTGTCAAAAAATGCATCCAGGATTCCTACTGTTGCCGTACTTTGTCCCGTATAATCTGTTAAAGAAAGCAGCTGATAGCCTGCCATCTTTTCTGTACGATAAACAGCCTCCATATCTTCCTTATAAAGCTTTACTGCAAGGTCTCCTGACGCCCTTACATATGCCTTTCTCTTCTCATACACTCCCTTTTCCAGCATGCTCTTTTTAACTACGTCAAAATTTACCGGCAACATATTACCTGTATATTTTTCTATGACATCCACATCCGGATACACGCAATACTGCCCCGTTTCAAAGGAAATAATCGGTACAGGTGTAGCTTCCACTGCTTCCTGATAAGTAAGGCAGGTATTCTCTGCTACACGGTCATGCAAATCCTGTATTCTAATAGGAAAACCACTGGCGCAAAAAGCTGCCAGATAATCCTCACAGGGTAATACAGGATGGTCGAAATTCGAAGTCAACGTATATATTCTTCTTGCGTCATAGGCCTTTAAGCTGACACTAATGTCATTTAACAAATCGAAATCTCCCATTAACTCATTGCCATTAGAGAACAGTAAAAAGGACGGATGGTTTCCATATGTCTTAGAAATCCGAAAGGCCTCTTCCATATAATAGGTTCTGTGGATGCTATCCTCTCCTGTCTCCAAAGCACAGCAATCTCTGTTTAGCCAAAAGGGCATTTCCACCCCGAGATAAATTCCAAGCTTGTCTGCTGCCACAAACGCAGCCTCCGGTGGACACCACGCATGGAATCTCACATGGTTTAAGCCATAGCTTTTTATAATAGAAAGATTTTTTATCCAGGACTTCTCATCCATATCCGGATAACCTGTCTTTGGGAAAATCGCACAGTGAATGGTACCTCTAAGAGAAAGCGGTCTATCATTCAGGTATAATTCCTTACCCCGTCTTTCTATCTTACGCATACCAAAGGAAACTGTTTTTGTATCTTTCATGCCCTCACACAACAAACTTATCTCTGCCTCATAAAGTACCGGCGTAAATTCATCCCATACCTGTGCTTTTTCCAGTTCACAGGTATAGTAAGCTACCTGCTTTGATTGATATATTTTATGTGGAAACCTTTTTGTCTGTAGCCTTTTTTTATCTGGTGTAATCACTGTGATAGTAATTTCTGCTTCCTTTGTGGTACAAGGAGTATAAACATCACTTGCCTCAACCACCTTTACAAGGATACTATCCGTTTGCGGATACACCTGTATATCAGATAGATGCATCACTTCTTCACAACGAAGCTCCATTTTTCCAATAATACCATTCCAATAGCCCTGTGTATCTATGCTGTAGCCACTTGCCATATAGTCGCAGTTAATTAGATTTCTATTATCTATGCACAGAGTTGCGATATGTTTTCCTGCCTTTATGTTGTTTGGCAATTCATAACAATGTGGTGTGGATAACCCAAGTATTTGTCTTCCTATTTTCTGCTCATCTATCCACAACTGTGAAGCCATATTGATTCTTTCCAAATACAAAGAGATGTTTTTCCCTTCCCATTCCATTGGAATTTCTATCTCTTTTTGCAAATAGATAGCTCCGATATACTCCCATTTTTCTCTGGGTGCTCTGATAGCCTCCTTGCAAAAGCTGTCATAATACTCCTGCTTCCTTCCTATTTTTTGTTCACAACCAGAACCCGGCAATTGAAATCCTGTCTGAAAGCTTTCTCTATGCTTCCATACCTCTTCAAAGGAAATATCCTTTCCATTATCCGGTATGAAATATTTCCATATCCCACTTACTGACATTTTTTTCATAGACTGTCACATACCTCCTTTAGTTGTAAAAGAGTTTCATTACAGCACTCCAAACAAAGACCCTTTTCTATTTCTTCACTCGCCAGCTTATTCTCACCTAAGCCCAAATAGCCAAGTGCTTTCATCAAATGACAATGCACCTTATTTTTAACCTGTAAATCCCCTTCAAAGATTAAAAAGTCAGGTAAAGAAACCGCAAAATAATCTATTTTTACCTCATCCTCTAAATGTTGCTCTCCATAGGAAATAAATGCTTCAAATTGCCTGGTTGCTTCCTGTTCCATACCAAGCTCTCTTTTTGCCACAGCAGCATAGTATTGCAGCTGTGGCGGTTGGTCATTATAATACATGGCTGAGCTCAATTGTCCATTTCCTCTTGCCGCAAGCCTGAAATAGCCTTTTGCCTTTATACCATCTGTATCCTTGCAGCACATACCAAGTAAATAATAAATATCATTATCCAGATTACCTGCAAGCTTTCCTTCGCCCAAATTGTCTGGATAAAACAATGCCTGCTGTAATAACGCCTCTTTCTTTTCCACATCTGTTTCCTTTTCTGCAAGACACATACAGGTATAACGGTATTGGGTCGTAATCTTTCCTTCACCACCCTCCCATGGATGGAACTGATGTGCACGCATACCCTCATATGCCTTTTCATAATCAGCAGTCAGATTAAGTAAGGTCAGATATTCAATGTATAAATCATCTCTTGTTTCCAAAAGCTCTTTATGAGCTTCCATATTTGTCAAGCGTTCTTCTACAGGTCTGTTCAATGCCTTATAAAGCTGGTCTAACTCAAAAAAGACACGTGCATCCTTCTTATTTTTTTCAAAAGCAGTTTCCATTGCTTTTTTTGCCTTTTCCGGTTCATGCTTCTTGTTATAATAATACAGCGCAAGATTACGATAAGCTGTCGGAATGGCAATCCTGTCCTTACAAAGCTCCCATAGCTTAGCTGCTTCGTCAAAACGACCTCTGTCGTAGTATAGATTTCCCAAATAGTAAGCTGCATACATGCCACCATTTTTTACTGCAAGCTGTAATACCTCTATATCCTCCAAACGATTAGGGAAGCAATAAGCACTGTCTGCCTGCTCTGCCTTTTGCAAATAACTCTCTTCCCCTGTTATTGCATAAAGATAGTAATATGACATCGGTGTCACCGCATTATCTATGTATAGTAATAACACTTCCTTTGCCTCTTCCATAAAGCCTGCTTCTTTATAAGTCAATGACAATTCTATCGCATTATGAGCATCCTGCCTCATTTGTGTGCACAATACTTCTTTATTATTTAAGCCAAGGCGCATTGCTTCATAAGCACCTGCATGGTCAAGTGGGTCAATCTGCATTGTCTCTTTGCAAAAAGCAACTGCTTCTTCTATTCTTCCCAGCTTTCTTAATAAGGCAGTTTTTATTGCTCTTGCCTTTAAATGATGGGTTCCTCTTTGTAATGATTGTTCTATATAGCTATATGCCTGTTCATACTTTCCTTTTTTTGCAGTTTGGCATGCCATTTTATAAAACGCCTTATCCTGCATCGCTCCATCCCAAGCTGACTTATAAAAAGCATCAAAGCTCTTCTCCTCTTCACCAAGCTTTTCGCATACAAGTCCTAAGGTATAATAGGGCTCACAATCATAGGGATTTGGATTTTTCCAAGTAGAAGATTTTATTGCCTGTTCCACATAGGGCTTTGCTTCTGCATACAATCCTTTTTGGTATAAATATTTTCCATATCCGTGATTTAAACGAATATCTGTGTTGTCACGTCTAAGTCCTTCCAAATAATAGTCTTGTGGCGAATAAGTCGCATGACGATACTGTTCTAAATGAGTAGCTGCCAAAAAGAGCTGTTCTGTCGTTTTTAGCTTTTCCGGTGCCGGCAATGGTTTTGCTGCCTCAGGACATTCTTCTTCCTTCTTTTCAGGCGTATAGGAAAGAAGCACCTTCCCCTTTTTCTTTGCTCTCATGCAAAGTTTATCCTCCTGAAGCATCGGTGCCGGTATGGTTTTTTGATAGGTTTGCACCGGTGACAGCTGTGTCATTTCTGAAAAAATAACCTGCCCGTCATATAAAAGTTCCAGTTCAAGCTCCTCCTGTTTTTGCGGTGCATATGCAGACAGATATACCTTATCTTCCTGATACTCCATGTTCAAAAAGATTTCCAGCGAAGCATTTTTTACTGCTCCTGCATCTTTATAGGGCATGAAATACTGTGTAAAGCTTTTTTCCTCATAGGGCTTTAAAAATGTAAAATCCGGCTGATTGTCCGTAAACATACCTGTCATCAGTTCAATATATGGTCCATTTTCATCTGTCAGATTTCTGTCCCAGGCCTTTCCAAAATCACCATTTCCCCAAGTCCATTGCTTTTTGCCCGGCGATACATGATGGTCTGCAATATGTAAGAGTCCTGCCCTTTTTCCATCATCATAATTTCCAATAAAATCATAATCAGAATGGTATGCCATATAAGAGGTCGGCACAGGTATATTTTTATATCTGGAGATATCTGTTCCAGGTGCATAATCTACCTTATAATACACCCCATCTGCTATTGGGAACTTTGATACATCTCTTTTTCCATGGTCATAAACTGCCGTTACATCCGGTGGAAAAATAGAGCGCGTGTTTTCATTAACTGCCACTGCAGGGTTTGCCCACCACAAAAAAGTTTGCGGTCTGTCAGTTGGATTGTAAATCTGACCCTTGATTTCCAGATATGCCTTATCCGGATATAAGGTAAAGCCTGTAAGTGCTTTTGTATGGAACATCTTCTCTGTTTCCCCTACCCATACAGTAACAGAGCCATCAGGGTTTTGGGTAATTTTGGCATCAACCGGGTCATAGGTTGATGGTCTGTGATGCTGTGGCCAGTTAAATTCAATGCCGCCACTTATCCATGGACCTGCAAGTCCTACCAAAGCAGGTTTTATGACCTCATTATAATAAACGGCATCATATCCGTTTGTTTTATCCAAAAGTCTTTGTATCCTTCCACCAAGCTCCGGCAATATCATAACGAAAAGATATTCATTTTCCAAAAAAATTGCCTGATATTCTTTATCCTGTTTCGTATCTGAAACTTTTTCGCACACAGGATGTGGATATACTCTTCCGCTCGAACCTTGATATACCCTCTTTTCCAAAAACATTGGATTTTTATCATATGCTCCAATCTCATAAGTTGGAATCTTCACTTTTTCCCATCTGACTTCTACCTTCTGCATGTTTTTTCTCCTCTGCATCGATACTTCTTTTTTATCAGCATAAAGCAGACAGAAGTAAAATACAGTCAAAAAAATTGTTGTAAAATAGGAAATTATTGCTTTCAGTTTTTAGTATAACCCATTATAATAAAAACAGTACATACCAACACATAGACTTTACAAAAATTTTTCTATTCCAAAAAGGAGGCCAAATCATGCGTGAGCTTGATATCCATGTCGACAAAAAATCAAAATGGCTGACTGCTACACCAGCAGAAAATACAAAAAAACTGCCTTTCTATATCGTAGAAGCCGGCTGCTATTATGCCGATAAAGATTATCATATTGAAAGAGATTATCACGACAGCTTCTTGCTTTTGTATACGTTACAAGGAGAAGGTTTTATTCATACAGCCGGCACTTCTCTTCTTCTGCCTGCAAAGCATTTTTTCCTGTTAGACTGTCACTCTCCTCACGCTTATCAGACAGCCCATAGCAACTGGGATTTTCTTTGGTTTCATATCAATGGTACTGCTACACAATTTTTTTATGATACCTTGTATTCCAATGAACTTGACTGTATTTCCATAGATAATCCTATTTTAGTTGAAAGCAAGCTTAACACCTTACTTACCCTGACTGAGCAGACCAATCTTAATGCCACCTTAACAATATCGGCACTTTTACATGAGTTGCTAAACAATTGCATCTTTTCCGCACTGCAAAAGGAGCAAATACTGCAAAAACGCTCTTATGAAGAGGACATAGAATGTGCCCTCTCCTATATAGAGAAAAACTTTGCTTCGCAAATTACCATTGAGGATATTATTGCAGAGATTCCGGTATCCAAGTATCATTTTATCCGTCTTTTTAAACGCACTATGGGAGTCACTCCCTATCATTATGTCAATATTTATCGGATTAACTATGCAAAAAAGTTGCTCCGCACCACTAACCTGCCGATTTCCCAAATATCAGAAAACTGCGGGTTCTTAGATACGAGCAACTTTATTTATCAATTTCAAAAATTAACCGGACAGCGTCCCACTGCATATCGTAAAGCTTTTACCGTAGAATCAACCTAATAGCTTCCCTTGTCAGGTACTTGAGGACTTGCAAATTCAATTCCGGATTCCTGCATTTTTCTTCGGATTTTTAACATCTGTTTATCTATCTTTTTTAATGATTTGGATACCTTGATGAACTCCTCTTCATACTCGGATAAATCCTGATTCTCGGTTTTGTAAATGAACCGATGTTCAATATCAGACCAGAAGTCCATCGCCTGTGTCCTAATCTGAATTTCCACCTTTACCTGTTCTTCCCCCACAGGTACTGCTAAAATCAGATGCAGACTTTGGTAGCCACTTGACTTTGGTTTCTTAATATAATCTTTCATTTTAATAAAAGTAAATGATTCATACTGTATCAGGATATCAGCTAACTGATACACATCATCCAAAAAGTAGCACACCGCTCTCACACCTGCAATATCATTTAGATGTTCTTTTGCTGATTCCATGTTAAGAGGATAACCCTTTTTTACCATTTTCTTCAAACAGCTTTGTGGTGTCTTCACACGATAGCTGATATCATTCATATAGTCCCAGCCCTTTTGCTGCGAGATTTCATAATTGACCTCTTCCAGTTTGCTCCTCACTATCAGGCATGCATTTTCATATTTTTCCCTAAACTTAGGGTCTTCCATTTCTTGAATTAACTCTTTTTGTATATTACCCATTCCAATATCCCTTTTTCTTATTTCCTACCATCATTATAGCAGCAAAGCAGGTAACATAATATAGGAAAAGGATACAAATATATCCAAAAGAATTCATTTGTACTGTAAAACAAAAGACAGTGTATTCTGCTTTTCTATCAAAATACACTGTCATATATTCATTATACAATAAAGTTGCCTAAATCCGCATTAATCTGCTGTGAAACATTTTTCAGTTCTGTTGCCGTTTCGGCAAGTGCCGCTGTACCATTATTCAGTTCTCCCATAGAAGAGCTTGTCTGTTCCGTTGACGCTGCATTCTCTTCTGCAATAGCAGAAAGGTTATTCATCAAATCTGATACATTTTCACCTGCTGTTCTGCAACTGTCTGCCTGTCTCATAACCATCTGCATTTCATCTTTTGCTGTCTGAATACCACTTCTGACACTTCCAAATCTATCTACTGTTTCTAACAGATTGTTCTTCTGTACTTCAACCAGTTCCGTTACTTTCTTGATAGCTTCTACCGTATGCTCTGATTCCTCAGACAACGTAACAATAATCTGATTAATGATACTTGCAGAAGAATTTGTCTGTTCAGACAGTTTTTGGATTTCACTTGCTACAACTGCAAAGCCGCGTCCTGCTTCTCCTGCCCTTGCTGCTTCTATACTTGCATTTAATGACAGCAGGCTTGTCTGACTGGCAATGGAAGCAATCAAATCTACTGCCTCCTGAATATTTATAACAGATTCATTTGTTTTTCTAATCTGCACGGCAATATTTTCAAAAGCCTGTGTAGTTCTGCTGTTTGATATGCTGAGTTCTTCCATAATTGCTGAAGCTTTTTTACTTTCTTCATTCATCTCATTTGCTGATTGTGACAGCGCATCTACATGGGTAATAATCTCCTGAATGTTATCACACATACTGATAACTTCCTGAGAAGAAGTCTCAATATCGCCTGCCTGTGCTAATGCACCGTTTGCAATATCTCCTAACGCTGACTTAATTGTATCTGCAGCATTTTGTGCACCGGATGCCCGTTGTTCCATTTCATCACCGGTTGTTGCAAGTACATTAGACATTTCCTGTAATTTCTGAATTGTTTTCTGCAGATTATCCAGGAATTTATTGATATTGTTACCAAAAATGGAAAATTCGTCCTTGCCCTTTGTTTTTACTCTGACAGTAATGTCACCTTTTTCCATTAACTCCAAGGAATGACTAAAGGCTTTCACATTACCATCAATACTTCTTACAATAACAAGTGTCAGCAAAACCAGAATAACTGCCAGGAGAATAATCAATGCAATTATCATATAGGTAGTAGTTACCTGCATTGTCTGTAAGCTTTTCCCGATTTTTTCCTGTAAACTACTGCACCCATTAAGCAGCTCCTCATTTACCTGTTGATTGTCCTGAATAATTGCCAGAGTGCGTTGGTCTGCATCTTTCATTTTATTCCAAATCTCATTTACTGCAGCATAGTTTGCTAACGCAGCATCTGCCAATGATGTGTCTACTGCAAACTTCGGAATATTCTTTTCCAAATCAGCCATCAGCCCATTAATTTCATCTATTTCAGCAGATACCTCTTTTCCTTCTACAACATGCTTACTATAATCTTCAATTTTTCCTACAATTGCACCATCCTGATCTGCAAATCCATAAATACCAGAAACAGCTCCTCCATATTTATATCCAAATGGATTGTTCGGATTATCAAAGTAAAGGTCATATTGTAAAGTAGTATAATCCTGATTATCATATGCGTTAATAGGAATTGTCGCCTGAATTTCTTCCCAGGTAGCATTTGCTTCATTATACTTACCAACAATTTTAATAGCAGGCTGTCCGTCAAAGGTAGTCATTTCACAGCTTGCCATACCATCGCCGACACAATTGATGCTTTCTAGCTGAGATAAATCAACATCGCATACCTCTGAGCCCTTTACAAATTTGATATTAGTAAAGTAAAAGGCATCTGTATAGGTAAAGGTACCACCCACTCTGAGCACCAGATTGTTTCTCTTTCCGGTTTCCGGCAGTTCTCTGTCATATACCATCTTGCAGTACTCTTTGCCATCTATCGTAACGATTTCGCCATCCATACCCATATTTGCATCTATCCACTTAATTTCGACCCAATCATTTGTTGTAACCAGACCATTTAAGCTGTTTTTCAGTTCTTCATTTTTCTGCAGCAGTTCCTGATACAGACCTGTATCAGCAGTATAGCCTCTTGTATTATGTAGCTCCGCCATTTCAGAATAATTTGCTTTTCCCCGTGCAAGGAGTTCTGCAATTGTCTGAATATCTGATGCATAAGTACTACCTGATAAATCCATTAATTCTGTCTCATTGCTCTCCATACTGTCATAATTTGCAATAATGGTATTCAGATAAGATTGATCAATATGATACTGGTATAGTGCATCATCTACCTGGTTATCTTTTTGCATACCGGATATAGCCGATATCTTCGATTCTATCTCATTATTAGAAACGCTTTTCTTCAAAGAAAGCACTCCAAAAATACCAATAAATATTGCAGCGCAAATAGCTACTAAACCAATCAACAATACTTTCCCTTTAATTGAGCCAAAAATATTCCATTTTCCCATACAAAATCCTCGCCTTTCTCATTATTAACAAACTATTTTTGCGATTGCGCAGATTTGTCATGCTATATAAAACATTATAGATGTGATTTATTAAAACGTCTATAGCTGCTCTACATAACATATCGTTTTTTCGAAATTTTCTTTTCGATGGATAATTTTCCTTTTTCTGTACATACTCTTTATGGGAAAAGCGGTAAGTTTTTCATTTTATGATAGAAAGGATGCGTTTCCAGATGTATCAGTCAATAACTCAAAATATAGAATATCTCAATGAGCAATTAATGGTAGCTACGAACTTCGACATCATCAGTCGAGAAATTACAATTGCGGGAAAAACATGTGCTTACTACTGTGTAGACGGCTTTTGTAAGGACGACCTGATGCAAAAGCTTTTGCAATACTTCGTTTCTATGAAAAAAGAAGATTTTCCCCAAAGTCTTTCTGATTTTCAAATGCTGATTCCTTACGTAGAGGTTGATTTAAAAAGTGATTTTTCACAAATCATACAAGATATTTTAAGCGGAGGATTTGCTCTTTTTATTGATGGTTATGACCAATGTGTCATGATTGATTCCCGCACCTATCCGGCCCGTAGTGTGCAAGAACCGGAAAAAGACAAAGTGCTTCGTGGTTCCAAGGATGGTTTTGTAGAAACACTAATATTCAATACAGCACTTATCAGACGTCGTATCCGAAGTACAGATTTGCGTGTTGAAATCATGAATGCGGGAGACATCTCTATTACCGACATTGCCATCTGTTATATGGATTCCCGAGTCAATCACAAATTTTTAGACTGGATAAAGGGCCGTATTAAAAATCTTCGTGTAGATGCATTAACTATGAATCAGGAAAGTCTGGCGGAGTGTCTCTATCCTGCTAAATGGTTTAACCCTTTTCCAAAATTCAAATATACAGAACGACCTGACACGGCTGTCGCACAAGTACTAGAGGGAAATATCATTATTTTAGTGGACAATTCCCCCTATGCCATGATTTTGCCTGTCAGTATCCTGGATATGGTGCAGGAAGCGGACGATTTCTATTTTCCACCTATTACGGGCTCCTATTTAAGGCTATCGCGCTTTTTAATTTTGCTCATTTCCTATCTGATGACGCCTACTTTTTTACTTTTTTCCATGCACCCCGAATGGACTCCGGCAGGATTTGAATTTATACAAATACAAGATGATATCAACGTCCCTATTTTTTGGCAATTTCTCATTTTAGAGCTTGCTCTCGATGGTTTACGCCTTGCCTCTGTCAACGCCCCCAGTATGCTCTCCACTCCCTTAAGTGTTACTGCCGGTCTTATTCTAGGCGAATTTGCAGTAAAAAGTGGTTGGTTCAATTCAGAAGTCATGCTGTATATGGCGTTTGTCGCCATTGCCACCTACACACACCCAAGTTACGAGCTTGGCTATGCTTTCAAATTTTTCCGTATGATACACCTGATACTTGTGTCACTTTTTCAGTTACCCGGTTATATCATTGGTATTTTATTAACCGTTTTTGCTATTGTTTCTAACAAAATGATTTCCGGACAAAGCTATCTGTACCCACTTATTCCACCTACTCCGGAAAATCTGAAAAAAGCATTGTTGCGCTTACGGCTAAAAAATGGGAGTGTAAAATAACTCTCTAAAAAAGGGAAATAATCCAGCATTGTCGTTTAGACTGCTGGGATTTCCTATAAGGTTATCTGTAATAGAGATTTCTATAGGACTTTTGTAAGAAATTTTGAATATTTTTCTATTTTGAATTCATGTGTATCCTATAAGACTTACTTATAGCGATAATTCTATAGGAGATTTACATCATGACCAACGGCTAATCTTGTTTTTTTGTCCTATAAGATTTACTCTTTTAACTTTCTTATAGGAAAACTGCGTTTCAGCTTACGGCGATTTCGCTTTTTCCTTCCTATAAGACTCATTTAAATTATCATCTTTATAGGAAATCCTCATTTTCTTCCTATAAAACTTACACTGAAATCCCCAGTGCAAAAATGGATTGCCCACTAACAACGCATCCACCTGAAGATGAAAGAGTTCACTTAGTGAATAAAAAACTCTCCGTGAGGAGGCACTCGCTTTTGTATAGGTAAAATGTCGCTAAAAGCGTCACAAGACTTTTTATATGATATGTAAAAAGGCACCTTATAAAAAATCAAGAGATGTATCTTGAACAAATGTTCAAAATACATCTCTCGATTATCAGTTAGGAACTGCGTTTGCACCGCAGGCTTTTTTACAGCCCCATCTTTCTGTTTATTTTGTTCCTGTACTTCCATGACCACCTCTATTTGGTCCTGTCAGTTCTGTTACCTCTTCAAAAGTAATTTCAGGTTGCTGCTCCATAATACGGAACTGACAGATACGATCATTTACGTGAATCTCTGTATCTCTGACTGCAAGTGCAGGGAAAAACCATTCATCCTCATTACCGCAATAGCCGCCTTCGCCAGTTTCACGATCCGGTCCATCTACTACGCCCTGGTGATTTGTCTGAATCACACCAAAGTTTTTAAAGGTTGAACTTCTTGGCACCACATGTGCCTCGTAGCCTCTTGGAAGCTCCATAGCAATTCCTAAACGAATCAGCTTGAACTCACCCTTCTTTAAAGTAACATTTTCTGCTGCTCTTAAATCAATCCAGTTTCCCTTTGTGATTTTTGTCAGCCTTTCCAGTTCATCATTGAAGTATTTAATCTTAATCTGCAAAAAGGTGTCCTCATTTCTATTTATTTTCGTCTTATCACGATGTTTGTTATCACACATCGAAGCAAAACTCATTATAGCTTATTTTATAAAAACTGACAAGCTATCGAATATACAATAAAAGCGACTACCCACGCTATCACACATTGAGATACGACCATATAAAGTGCCCATTTTCCACCCAGCTCTCTTTTTACAGAAGCAACTGCGGCAACGCAAGGTGTATACAACAGGCAAAATACCAAAAGACTTAGTGCTGCAGCCGTGGAAATCGTCGCAAGCATAGCCTCTGTCGTACCAAACAAAATGGTTATGGTTGCTACCACACTTTCCTTTGCCATAAATCCGGTAATCAAAGCAGTGGATACTCTCCAATCGCCAAATCCCAATGGTTTGAAAATCGGTGCCAAAAAGCTTGCCACAAGTGCGAGCATGCTGTCCTGCGAATTTTCCACAACATTCAGTCTTAAATCAAAGGTCTGCAAAAACCAGATAATAATCGTAGCTAAAAAGATAATCGTAAAAGCCTTCTGTAAAAAGTCCTTTGCCTTTTCCCATAAAAGCTGCCCTACATTTTTTAATCCCGGCATACGATAATTGGGAAGCTCCATAACAAAAGGAACTGCCTCTCCCTGAAATCGGAATCGTCTCATAACAAGTGCCATGAGAATACCAATCAAAATACCTAAAAAATATAAACCTATCATAACAATAGCACCATGCTTTGGAAAGAAAGCTGCTGTCAAAAAAGCATAGATAGGAAGCTTTGCAGAACAGCTCATATAAGGTGTCATTAATATGGTCATTTTTCTATCTCGTTTAGAAGGTAATGTCCTGCTTGCCATGACACCAGGTACAGTACAACCAAAGCCAATAAGCATCGGCACAATACTTCGTCCGGAAAGACCTATTTTTCGAAGGATCTTATCCATGACAAAAGCAATGCGTGCCATATATCCGCTGTCCTCTAATAAGGACAGGAAGAAGAACAATGTCACAATAGTCGGTAAAAAGCTTAATACACTACCAACACCATTACAGATACCATCAATCACAAGTGACTGCAATACTTCATTGACATTTCCCTGTATCATCAGTTGTTCCAGGAAAGCTGTAAAGCCGTCAATCGCAAGCTCAAATAATCTGGTCAACCAGGCTCCGATTACATGAAAGGTTAACCAGAAAATGACAGCCATAATCAGTACGAACATAGGAATCGCTGTGTATTTCCCTGTTAACAGCTTATCTATTTTTGCGCTCCGAATATGTTCCTTACTTTCCTTTGGTTTTACTACTGTATTCCTGCAAATTTTTTGAATAAACGAAAAGCGCATATCAGCTATGGCTGCTGCTCTATCCATTCCTCGCTCTTTTTCCATTTGCAAAATAATGTGCTCTAAGGTTTCCTTCTCATTCTCATCCAAATCCAGTTGTTTGAGAAGCAGATTATCTCCCTCTGCAAGCTTTGCTGCCGCAAATCTGACAGGTATGTCAGCTTTTACCGCATGGTCTTCAATTAAATGCATGATGCTATGCAGGCAACGATGTACTGCTCCACCATGGTCTGATACATCACAAAAATCCTGTCTTCCCGGTTTTTCCTGAAATTTTGCTACATGTAAAGCATGTTCTATCAGTTCCCCGATACCTTCATTTTTGGCTGCTGAAATCGGTATAACCGGAATTCCCAAGGCTTCCTCCAGTTCGTTCACTCTGATAGAACCACCATTTTCCCTGACTTCATCCATCATATTTAGCGCCAATACCATCGGAATATCAAGCTCCAATAATTGCATGGTCAAATAGAGATTTCTTTCAATATTAGTAGCATCTATAATATTAATGATACCCTTTGGTTTCTCATCCAAAACAAACTGTCTGGTAACAATTTCCTCACTTGTGTAAGGAGACATGGAATAAATACCAGGCAAATCTGTCACCAATGTATTTTTATGTCCTTTGATTGCTCCATCTTTTCTATCAACCGTTACTCCGGGAAAATTTCCTACGTGCTGATTAGCACCTGTCAGTTGATTAAATAAAGTTGTTTTTCCGCAGTTTTGATTTCCTGCTAAAGCAAAAGTTAACATTGTCTGCTCAGGTAATGGATTTTCTGATGCTTTCACATGATACTTTCCATCCTCTCCAAGTCCGGGATGTGCCACTTTCTTTGTCTTTTTTTCCTTTACGGTACTTTCCTCTGCGGTTTCATCCTTTATATCACAGATATCTATTTTTTCTGCATCAGCAAGTCTTAATGTCAGCTCATAGCCATGTAAACGCAGTTCCATCGGGTCTCCCATAGGAGCATATTTTACAACTGTAATATCTGTTCCCGGAATAACACCCATATCCAAAAAGTGCTGTCGTAATGCACCTTCTCCGCCTACCGTTTGAATGGTAGCAGTTTTTCCGATAGGTAAATCCTTTAGTGTCAATCTGTTTTCCTCCTATCAAACAATTTCATCATGGATAATTTTATCATTTTTTGTCAAAAATTCCATACTTAAGGAAGAAAAAGACAAGAATTTAAATGCAATAATCACACCAACCCATTTCTGACACAGTGGAACAGCTGCTTCTCTTTACAAGCGTGCAACCAAGCTCCATACTGACCTTTTCCTTGTGGCCGTTCTTTAATCGGTCAAGCAACAGATAGATAGCAAATTTACCCATGCTGTCTCTTGGGATTTGCACAGTAGTAAGCATCGGCGTTGTATATTGTCCCTCCTCAATTCCATCACAGGATATAGCGGAAGGCACATAAAATCTTTTTTACGCTTTTGCAGAAACTTCAGTACCCCTATTGCTATTACATCGCTCTCACAGAAAATACCTGTTGGAAGTCTGTCAAGCTCCATGATTTTTTCCTTCTGTTTCCATGGTCATTTTTTCAATAATGGCATCTATATTTTCTGTCCTGCATCCATTCTTGTCATTAAAATGTTTATAAAATAAACATTCTTCTTCTGCACACTAAATCCTGATTTCAGATTTCTTGCTGCCTCATTGGGAACATAATTGATTTCCATTGCAGCCTTCCAGATTTTATCTCTTTGTCCTTCTTTGGAACATTTATAATCCGGATTATTCAAGACTCTGGAAACAGTGGCACAGGAAACACCTGTCATTTCTGCAATTTTCTTGATTGACATAGCTGTATCGGCTCCTATATGAAAACGTTATCACCCCTCACAAATAGCATAAACACTACATTTGAGCTCAAAAAAAGCAGTCCACACCAGTGAACTGCTCCATAATTTGTTTTTTATTAGAAAATTTATTTCATTTCAAAGAATTTTGTATCAAGTTCCGGATATTTTCTTTTCAACGAAATCGCCATGCCGGACTTATTAACAAAACAATGTTTGCTCTTTGCAACAGCTCTGTCCTCTCCGGTTTCCTTGTCATACATTCTATAAGCTACTTCCATATTGTATCCATCATAGGATATTAATTTGGTGTCAATGACAACCGTGTCATCAAATTTCACATCACTGCGATATTCAATAGATAACGATACTACAGGAGAATTAATTTCCATCGTCTCCATTTGCTTATAGCTTAAGCCAATTTGCTCCATCAAATTCATACGTGCATCTTCCATCCAATTCAAATAATTGGAATGGTGAATAATTCCCTGTTGATCTGTTTCATGATATTTTGTGTGATGCTCATATGGCACAATTTTTATGCTCTGTGGAGCACCTTGTAATTGGATTTCGTTTGACATTCCTTATCCTCCTATGCTGTTCTTTTTGTTTCTATATCTCTTAGTTGCCTTAACAGGTCCTTCTCCTTTTCTGAAACATTTTTAGGTACTTTAATCTGTAATGTTACATATTCATCGCCATAAGAATTCCTGTTTTTCATCGAAACAATTCCTTTGTTTCGTAATCTAAGCTTACTTCCTGCCTGACTTCCTGCCGGGACTTTACATGCTACCGGTCCATACAAGGTATCAAATTTTACTTCACCGCCAAGAATTGCTGTCGTATACGGGATATTTTCTGTGATATACACATCCTGACCATTTCTGGTAAATCTACTGTCATCCAGGATATGAACCTTAATCAGCAAATCACCTGTTTTGCCGGATGGACCTGTTCTTCCTTTTCCTCTTAGTCTGACTGCCTGCCCTTCATTAATTCCAGCAGGTATTTTTACTGCTAAGGTGTCTGTACTCTCACCGGTTATTCGAATAAACTTCTCACAACCTAAGGCAGCATCTTTGAAGGAAATTGCAAGTTCTTTTGTAATATCATTCATGCCCTCTTCTTCCTGAAAGAAATCATCCCCAAATCCAAAATGGCTTCCTCCTCTTCTGCCTTTATTGAAAAAGCCTCCAAACATATCGCCGAATATGTCATCCATGTCTCCTGTATAATAATATTCTGTTCTGGTTCCACCAGAGCCTTCACTCTGCCAGAAATGTTGGTTTGTACCTTTTGCAAAATCCTCCGGATTACTTCCCATACTTCCATCAAATGCTGCGTGACCAAACTGATCATATAATTTTCTCTTTTCATCATCAGAAAGAACATTATATGCTTCTGTCACTTCTTTAAACATCTGCTCTGCTTTGGCGTCTCCTGGATTTGTATCGGGATGGTATTTCTTAGCAAGCTTCCTGTATGCACTCTTCAGTTCCTGGCTTGTTGCCTTTTTATGAACTCCAAGGACATCGTAATAATCTCTCTTTGCCATAAGTCTTCACCTCCCACTTTGAAAATAGCTTACTACCTCCCAGGAAGTAGTAAGCTACCTTACACATTTACTTGTCTATCTGCCAATTATATGCTGACATTTTATCCTTCAATGGATATATAATTCTTTTGCTCTACTTCTTTTGCATCCTTCTTTGGAATGCTAAGAGTCAAAATGCCATGTTTAAATTTTGCCTTAATATCTTCCTGCGTAAGATTTTCTCCGACATAAAAGCTTCTCTGGCATGCTCCACTGTATCTTTCACGACGGATATAATTTCCTTTCTTTGCTTCTTTCTCTGATTTGGCCTCATCTTTATCCAATCCTTTAGCGGCACTAACCGTTAAATATCCATCCTTTAGTTCGACCGTAACCTCATCCTTGCTAAAGCCCGGAAGGTCAATCTCCATTTCGTATCCTGTCTCAGATTCTTTAATATCTGTATTCATGATATTTTTTGCTCTGTGACCATACAGTTTCTTTTCCAAGTTTTTGAATTCTCGGTCATCAAATCCAAACCAAGGATCCTGGTAAAAGCGATCAATCAAATCAAAGTCATCATTAAATAATCTAGGCATCAACATAAGTCATACTTCCTTTCTGTCCTAAGACAAACACTATTATTTATTGTAAACTTTGAACCTGGAATGTTTGGGAACTTTTTGTTCCTTTTCTTTTGTTCTATCTGTGTTATAACACTATAATTAGCACTCGTCAATAGAGAGTGCTAATTATTTATAATTTCTTTATAATTTTAATATTTTTTTGCCTTTTTATTTGCTTTTACAATATTATTCTATCAATTATCCATCTAACTAATACTATGCATCCAGCTTTTTCTTCGGAAAACAATCAAGGTAATGACAAGTCTTACTACCTCTTCGAAAGAAAAGATTGCATATACGGGTACTACCGAGAACCCCAATACATAGGCTGTCAAAAGGCAAAGAGGAATGCCAACCAGCCATGTACCTATGATATCAATTATCATAATGATTTTCGTATCTCCACCGCTACGAATGATTCCGCCTCCTAAAATCATGTTCAATACTTTTACCGGTGCGTAAACTGAAAAAACAAAAAGCAAATATTTTGCAGTTTCTTTTACAAAATCATCTACCTGATAATGTGTCACGTAGAATCCTGCAAGCAAAAACAATACCACAGACAAAATGACTGCACCTGCCAGGCCTAACCATAATAATTTTCTGGAGTCTCCGTATGCCGCATCAAAATCTTTTTTGCCTAAATGCTTGCCGATGATAACACCTGCCGCAGCAGAAAGTCCACTAAGTGCACCGACAAATAGTCCTTGAATTGGTGTTGTCAGCATATAGGCAGCAAGACTGTCTGTACCAATATGTCCAAAAACTGCAGAATTGATATTTTGACCTAAGCTCCATAAAAATTCACTGATTAAAAGCGGCGTAAGCATTGCCAGATACTCACCAATTGATATTTTCTGTAAACGAACAGATAGTAATATTCTTTTATGTTCCTTTCTGAGATAAAAGCATAGTCCTATTATCATAAGGCACAAATTTGTAATTTGTGACACTACTGTCGCATATCCTGCTCCTTTCACGCCCAATGGTGCAACACCCAGTTTTCCAAATATGAATATGTAGTTTAGTCCGGTATTGCAAATAACAGCCACAAAGCTTGCGACCAACGGAATGGTTGCATGGTCATTGCATCTTAGCCAGGTTGCCACTATTGTGCTGATAGCCATCGGTATAAAAGTAAATGCTACTATTCTGAAATAAGGAACTCCGGCAAGAATTGTATTGCTATCCTCCGTATACAGTCCTAAAATCCGGCTGGCAAACAGCAGACTGGCAAACATAAAAATCCCCGCCACCAAGCTTCCAAAAATGGTACTGACCGTAAATCCTCGCCATGCCTCCTTTTCATCTTTTGCCCCTATAAATTGTGCAATGATAATTCCTGCTACGGTACCAATTGCTCCCATAATGACAGAAAAGATAAGGGAAAAATTTCCACTTAATCCTACTGCTGCTATACTGTTTTCTCCCAACTGCCCAATCATCAATTGGTCTACAATTGAAAATGATGATTGTAGCATGCTTTGCAATGTCACCGGTATTGCTATCTTACATACTGTTTTTCCAAATTCTTTCATATCTGTCCCTCATTTCTTGTACTGTCCCTAATAATCAGATTTACAGGTAATGTTATCCTTTTCTCAACCTTTTCCCCTTTACGCATTGCCTCTAAAAGATTGATTGCTGTTTTTGCCCTGATTTGCGCATCCTGATGAATTGTTGTAAGCGAAGGAACATTCTCTCGGCTCATCATACTATCATCAAATCCGATAATCGACATATCCTCCGGTACACGTATTCCTTCCCTTTGCACGAAGTGCATAAAATCAAGCGCATAATAATCTGACACAGCAAAAACTGCTCTATATTTTTTTATTTCCTCTAAATGTTCCTTATAAAAAATCTGACGTTCTTCTTTTTTAATTGGAATCTGCATCACATCCACTTCCCCGGGAGCAAATGCTCTTTTAAAGCCTTCTATTCTTTCCGCATCCATACAAATATAATTATCAGACAGACAAAGTGCTTTACAATTGCCTGTATCTTTTAAATACCTTCCCGCCTGATAACCGCCATCATAATGATCGATTACCAAGTTGACAATTCTATCCGTCTCCTCGAAATAACCATCATAGACGACAAAGGATACTCTCATATTTTCTCTAAGCTTTCTGTATTCTGCTTCACAAAATCCCATAAGAATCATGCCATCCATATTCCACATTGATGCAAATGCCGGGATTTCTGCACAATGTCTGGTCGCCTTTATCATAAGAAAATGTCCGGATTTGTTCACTTCCTTTAATAATGCATTTAACGATGCCATCACAAACCCGTCTTCTAAAACATTTCCCTCATATTTGGGACCATCATTGATGACAACTCCTATGATTTTTGAATTATTCTGCGCAAGAAGTATTCCAGCCATATTAGGAATATAATTCATTTCTTCCAGTTTTTCCTGCACTCTTTTCACTGTCTCTTCTGAAATTTTCTTTGTTTTTCCGTGGATGACATTAGATACTGTTGCTGTACTTAATCCCAGTGCATCCGCTACATCCGCAATTGTTACTCTGTTTTCTGACATAGTTCCCCATTTCTTTTTTATGCTTCAGCATTATATAATCATGATTACATAATTTATCATATAGGTATTCCTTGTAAATTGCAAAGGTTAATCGCGTAACCCATGATAAAAAAAGAAGAGAAAATTTGTGCAAATTTTCTCTTCTTTTCGCGTTTTTATCTATTATGCATTTTGTTTTGAAGCATCCTCATTATCATGAAAGGGGATGATATTCTCTATCTGTTCCTCACACTCACAAGTAATAGTCTGACGTCCCATAGGAATATCATCGTGATTTTCACAATGTAAAACCGGGACCATCGGATTTTCCTGTTTTAGTGTAGCTTGTACATCAATAACTCTTTGATTTGAGCTGCCTTTCCAAAGAAGTGTCACATCTCTCAAATCCAGTTTAAACTCACCATCCACCAGTACATCAATATACTGCATCATTGGATAATGGGCAATGTTCTGCCAACTGTCACCGGTATAAAGCCAAATCGTCTTGTCCGGATATTTTTCCTTGATTTCAGCCATCAGCTTTGTAACATCATCTCTGTTTGCTACATGCAATGGGTCACCGCCTGAAAAAGTAATACCTGAAATATATGGCTTATCCAGCTGCTCAAAAATTTCCTGTTTTGCAGCCTCATCAAACAGCAGTCCCCCATTTGGATCCCAAGTCATTGGATTTTGACAGCCTTTACAGCAATGTGAGCAGCCTGCTACCCACAATACGACTCTCAATCCGTCACCATTCAGCATATCATCCTTTGTGATGTTATGATATCTCATGTTTATATTCCCCCAAATCAATTATTTATCCATACTGTATTCAGTTTTCAAAAAGCAGCTCTTACATTGACTTTCTTTCTGCAATCTCAGCCATCTTTGCATCATTCAATCTGGTGTCACCATGTACTCTTGAATAAGAAAGATAACCATTCATTCTTTCAATCTTTGTAAGATTTCTACTTCCGCATTTCGGACATACATCCATTTCCAGCTCCTGATGTCCACAGTCGTCGCAATAAGCTAAGGATAGGTTCACTCCTTCATAAAATCCCATATCCATAGCACGTCTGACTAAGGTTTTGATTGCTGTAATGTTGTAATCGATTGGGTATTTTACATATTGAATTTTTCCACCATTAGAAAGCTCCCAAAATCTATACTCTAAATCCTGCTTCTGAATAGGTGTAATGTCTTCTGATACATGGCAGTGGAAGCTATTGCTTACATACTCACGATCAGAAACACCTTCAATAATTCCGTATTTTTCTCTAAACTGTTTTACCTGAAGTCCGCACAGATTTTCAGCCGGTGTACCATAAATTGCATACAGATTGCCGTCTTCTTCCTTAAATCTGTTTACTTCCTTGTTGATATACTCTAATACCTCTAATGCGAACTGTCCATCCTCTACTAATGACTTACCGTTATACAGCATCTGTAATTCATTAAACGCAGTAATACCAAAGGATGCGGTTGCACTCTTTAATAAAGGTTTAATTTTATCTGTTAATTTTAAGTGTCCACCTAAAAATCCACCTTCGCAATATGCCAATGGATTCGTAGAAGCACGCATGTTGCCTAAATATGCATAGGTTCTGATATGAAGCTGTCTGATTAAATTCAAATAGTAATCAAGCACCTCATAGAAATCTCTGCTTTCCTGTCTTGCCTTTGCCAAAATCATCGGTAAGTGCAAAGAAACAGCACCGATATTAAAACGACCTACAAATACAGGCGTATCCTCGCTGTCTGCAGGATGCATACCGCCTCTTTCATACCAGGGAGAAAGGAATGCGCGGCAGCCCATTGGAGAAATAACCTTTCCATACTGCTTATACATGCTTGCGATATAACCTTTTCCTGTAAGGCTTAACCAATCAGGATACATTGTCTTTGCAGAGCATCTGACACCTGCCTCAAAAACATCCTCTAATGGCTTACCAGGTCCATGTAAGTTCTCATCATATAAAAATACAATCTTAGGGAAGAGAACCGGCTTCTTACATTCCTTCTTACCCTGACCTTTTCTTCTGACATTTAGCATCTCGATGGTAGCCATCTTTGCAAAACGTGAAGTACCGATACCTGCAGTAACTGTAATGAAAGGATAATCTCCTCTACTGCTGGCAACTGTATTAAACTTGTACTCCCAACCCTGGAAGCCCTGCTCAAACTCTCTTGTTACATCTGCAATTGCTTCCTCTTCTGCTCTTTCCTCAGAAATGCCTAAACGCAAATATTTTTCCCTGGAAGACTGATAAGTCTTTTCTGCGTAAGGCGCAAGGATTTTATCTACCTCTGGTACTGTAAAGCCACCATACTGCTGACTTGCTGCTGAAAGCACGATATCACCGATAACGTCAAAAGCAACGTCCAAAGACTTCGGCTCATTGTACCAGATATTTCCCATTTCGAATCCACCGGTCAATACACTCTGCACATCAAATAAACAGCAGTTCATAGTGTCTCTACGTGCTGACATATCATGTACATAAATATATCCGTCTCTACATGCCTGGATTTCCTCTGTTGTCATAAAGAATTTCTGATATAATTCCTTATTTAACTGATTGAAAATCAAACTACGCTTTGTTGAAACTAATGCGGAATCCGTATTCGCATTTTCTTTATCTCCAACGTACATAATAGACTGACTCTTTTTATAGACATCATCTAACATACGTACAAATTCCTGCTTATAATTACGATAATCACGATAGCTCTTTGCTACGATTGGCTTTACATCTTCCAAAGCACTCTCTACCAGGTTGTGCATAACAGGAATTGGTACCTCATCAGTATCCATCTCGTTGACTCTATCGATGACATGCTGGCAAATATGTTTCTTTTCTTCCTCTGAAAATTTCGTTAATGCTCGATATGCTGATTTCCCCACTGCAGTAATTATCTTTTGCACATTGAAAGCTTCCTTGCTTCCATCCTTTTTGATTACGTATACATCACGCTCCGGTTTGTATAAACTTCCGTAATCAATTTCCTCTTCTGTTTTCTTTTCTTCAAAAGTTGTCCCCATTAACAGTTTTCCTCCTTCTTAACCACACATTATTGTTCTTTTCTCAAAGAATTTTGATTTGTTTGCCCCATTTTACACATTGTCCATGCAACTTGTTTTTATCCAATAAATTGTAGTTATTTTGTATAGTAGTTTTTGATAAACACAATATGTTGTATCTATATATAAGTATAGAGGAATACATAACTCATGTCAATAAGGTATAACAAAGAATGTGCAAAGCACATTCTTGCGCCGCTTTTGCGTCGCATTCTTGCGACATTCAACCTTTGCAAAAGCGTGCGCATCCTCGCGGAGCGTTTTTGCTTTATAGGAATTTCCTATAAAGCAAAAAAGATTGCCGTATTCTTACGACAATCCTTTATCTACTGTCTTATTCTTCTGCTTTCTTTGGTGTTTTGTCTTTTTTCTTCCATACCTTTACACCCACTACTGCACCTGCAGCTGATACAACTGCAATCACTGCAAAAGTAAAAAGATAGGAAAATACCATTCTAAAAAATTCAATCAAATTTGCCATAGCGCCATCCCTCTCTTACGAAACAATAACTCTATTACTATGATACCACCTGTCCCACAACATCGTCAAGTAAGTTATCACCATCTGCTGCTGTCGTTGCCAAAGTATCACAACGCTCATTTTCCGGATGTCCCGCATGTCCCTTGACCCAGGTAAAGGTTACCTGATGTGGTTCTTTTGCCTTTAACAATCTTTTCCATAAATCAATATTTTTAACCGGTTCCTTCGCACTGTTTTTCCAGTTACGTTTCAACCATCCCTCTATCCAATGCTGATTAAAGGCATCTGTTACATATTTGGAATCTGAAATAACTTCTACCTCGCAGGGTCTGTTTAATGCTTCTAATCCTGTAATGACCGCCATTAACTCCATACGGTTATTGGTCGTTTTTTTGTACCCTGCAGAATACTCTTTTTCATGCAGCTGTCCTTTCGTATCTACATATTGTAATACGGTTCCATAACCACCTGGTCCTTCAGGATTTCCTCTTGCTGCTCCATCTGTAAATATTTTCACGAACATAATTTTTTCACACTTCCTCCCATTCGCCTGTTTCCATAAAATTCGCTGCCATTCTATCTGCACTTTGAATCATTGCTTCATCAAAGCCAATTACCTGTAAAAGACGAATCGCATTTCTGGAAACTGCTCGTCCTTTCTTTAAATGATAAGAGAATAACACATCTCCATCCTTGATTTCTTCTTCAAAATGGAAATTATCATACTGCGTTTCCAGCACATGAGTCAACTCTATATCATGGGTTGCTGCAAAGCAAAATACCTGTTCCTTTGAAAGATTTTCCAAAATCTTCGTTGAAGCAGCGATACGTTCAATCGTATTGGTACCTCGAAGCACCTCATCAACAAAACAAAGCAACGGATTTTGTAAAGTATCGTCAGCCGCTGCATCCATAATTCTTTTCAGTGCTTTAATCTCTACTATATAATAGCTTTCACCACTCTCCAGGCTGTCTCTCAAAGCCATAGAAGAATAAATGCGGAAATAATTTCCCTCGTATGCTTTTGCAGCACAGGTGTGTATCGTCTGTGCAAGAATGGTATTGATTGCTGCCATTTTTAAAAAGGTAGATTTTCCGGATGCATTAGAGCCCGTAACCAGCATGCCTCTTTTCTGTCTAAAGCTGTTAGGTACAGCATCCCTGATTGCCGGATGATATCCCTCTTCCAGGCAAAGCTCTTTTGCCTCTTTCGAAAGTATCGGCACACAATAATAAGGAAGAGATGCCCTAAAGGCTCCTACTGCAATAACAGTATCCAAATAACCAATCTGTTGTGCCAGTTCTTCAATTTTCTGCTGATTACCCTGTACCTGATTTAAGGTACGATTAAACTGCATTAAGTCTAAATGCGTAATCATCTTGAAATATTCAATCAAGAGTTCTACGGGATTACCTGTAGTATAGTTCATCTGCATTAAAATATGATAACCCTTTTTAAATTGACTTAAGGATTCCAGGCATGTCTCCAATTCCTGTTTATATTCTGACATATCTGTCAGTTTTTCCCGGCAGATTTTTTCTGTGCAGTCTATCATACGCATAATATAGGTAAAGCTTGATAAATAAGGAAGCACTTTCTTTTTTGCTTTCAAATAAGTGGCTATTTGATAGCACATCACAAAGAGCATACACACTACACCCAGTGACGTATTTGCAAACACGAGGATAATAGAAATAACAAGCAGCAGCAGTGCAACTATTTCCTTTTTATTGTCCTGCTTTTCTAATGTTTCCAAATAATCCAAATAGTCAAATAGAGAGAAACGTCCGGTTCTGCCTAAGTCGTGTAACAGCATCTGTATTGTAACACGCTGCTGTTCCTCTTTCATAAAATAAGTCACATGCTTCTCCCAATCATCCAGCCCTTCTTCTGTCATTCTGGGTGTTCGAAGCATATGATACAAATACTCCGCACCGGATGATGACTGTGTATGATTTAGCATCATAAAGACCTTGTCCATATCTAAATCATTCCATGTAATGTCATCTACTTCATAAGAGAGCTCTGCTCTTTTATGTTGAAACAGACGGGGAATGCTTTCCAAATCCTCTGTTTGGTATTCTCTGTCAGGGAATTTTCCATATTGTTCCTTTAACCTTCTCTGATAGGTTTCTTTCCGGCGTTTTTCATCTATGCTTCCACGAATGACAGCATAGCATATAACAAGCAATATCACGCCACAAGTAATCGCCAATTCCATGTAGTCTCTCCTGTAAGTTATAAATTATTAGGTCCAAATCCGTGAGGCAACATTTCAGATAAGGTTCTTTCTACAAACTCTGTTTCTGAAACAGCTGTGATAACGCGAAAGCTTTTCGGGTCACAAAATTCCATCATAACTTGTCTGCACACACCACATGGCCAGGCATAGTCATCCGGCAATTCTCCCTTGCCTCCTACTATCGCAATCGCTTCAAATTCTCTTTCGCCTTCACTGACTGCCTTAAAGAAAGCTGTTCTTTCCGCACAATTTGTCGGTGTATAGCCTGCATTTTCAATATTGCAGCCCTGATAAACCTTACCCTCTTTTGTTAATAATGCAGCACCTACTTTAAATCCTGAGTATGGTGCATATGCCATCCTCCTTGCCTCTAATGCAAGTTTTATCAGTTCACTATTTTCTATCATGTTCCATGTCCTCTTTTCTTTATACGAATTTTGTAATGGCCTCTGTCACTAATTTTCTAAATTTCATAGCTGCCATATCTGCTGCCTCTTGTACCTCTTTATGTGACAATGGTGTCGGATTTAATCCGGCTGCCAAATTGGAAATACAGGAGATACCACAGATTTTCATGCCACAATGATTTGCCGCAATTGCCTCTACTGCGGTACTCATACCTACTGCATCTGCAAAATGAGACAACATTTTAATTTCAGCAGGAGACTCATAAGAAGGTCCTGTCAGCTGTACATACACACCCTCTTGTAGCACAATGTTATTTTCTCTTGCTGTTTCACGGATTTTTTCCTGCAAGTCTAAGTCATACACCTCACTCATATCCGGGAATCTGGTTCCAAACTCATCCAAATTTGCACCAATCAAAGGATTCGGTACAAACATACCGATATGGTCTGTAATTAACATCAAATCCCCTGCATGGAAAGAAGGATTCATACCACCGGCCGCATTTGTCAGGAAAAGAATTTCAGCACCTAACATTTTCATCAAACGTGCCGGAAGCACAACATCTGAAATCGGATATCCTTCATAATAGTGTACACGGCCTTTCATACATACAACAGGCACCTTATTTACATAGCCAAAAATAAATTTACCGGCATGTCCCGGTACAGTAGAAACTGGAAATCCTGTAATGTCTTTGTATTCTATCTCTGTTACGATTTCGATATCATTTGCATAATCTCCAAGTCCGGAACCAAGTACCAAAGCAACCTTAGGTATAAAATCTGTTTTTTCTCTTACACTTTTTACACAATTTACTACTTTATCATATACTTCACTCATGCAATATCCTCTCTTTCTGTACGTACATGTACTTTCCATTAGTCAAAAAATGCCCCTACGGGCAACTTATTTCATATGAAAAATAAGCTAACGCTTATTTTTCATACGGGTATCTGATGAATTTTTTCTATCTGCGCCTATTATAGCACATTCTAAATAATGATACAAACCATTCCACCATTTGTATCATTCACAATTTTCTGCATGGTATCCTGTAGCTTCATCTGACTGTCCTCTCCTATCATGGAAATCTTGCTGTTAATGCCATCACTGACCAGCTGCTCTACTGTTTTTCCAAAAATATTTGTTTCCCAGATACCGTCATTGGTGGTTCCTGAATCAGAAATGTAATCAATCAAATCCTGTGCCTGCTGTTGTGTGCCAACGATAGGTGCAATTTCTGTTTCTACATTAGCTTTAATAAAATGAATAGAAGGGCAGACTGCTTTTATCTTTACCCCGTATTTATTCCCTGTTCTAATCATACTTGGACTTTCCAGTGTTATTTCTTCTCTGCCTGGTGTTACAACACCATAGCCTTTATTTTTTACACTCTCCAACGCATTCTGTACTGTCTGGTATTCTTTTTTCATAACGGCTAATTTTTCAAGCATGTGAATCAACTGATATTCTCCCGTAATCGGTTCCTCCAGCATATCAGAAATTAACTCGTAATAGTGCTTTTCATCTAAATCTAACTGGTAATGAATCACACCATCCGCCAGACTGATAGACAGCAGGGAACATCTCTTTATCTGCGTATCTTCTATTGGAAATTCTTTCCCACACACATCTCTGATAGAATGAATGTCCTCTACAAAAGTTCTAATCATTTCCACCGTATTACATTTCAATTCATGTTCCTTGGGTAGTATGCTGAGCCATTTTGGTGTATGAAAAGCCATTCTGGAAACCGGAAATTCATACATTACCTGCTCTAAAATTTCTAATATCGTACTTTGGTCTAACTGTTCCACATTAACAGGCAGCACTCTCACATGATAATTTTTCTCCATTTCTGACACTTCTGTCATGGTTTCCTGACTGTATGGTCTTGTCGTATTTAAAAGCACCACAAAAGGCTTTCCGATTTTTTGCAATCCTGCAATCGTTTTTCTTTCTGCATCTTTATAGGCATATCTTGGTAATTCTCCAAAGCTTCCGTCTGTCGTCACAACAATTCCTATAGTGGAATGGTCCTGTATTACCTTTCTTGTACCGATTTCAGCAGCCTTTGTAAAAGATATCTTTTCCTCCGACCAGGGTGTTTCCACCATTCGCTCTGTATCATTTTCCAAATGTCCGATTGCACCCTCTACCATATAGCCTACACAGTCTATTAACCTCACTTTCATGGAAACATCCTCTGTCAACCGGATTTCGACTGCATTTTTCGGAATGAATTTTGGCTCTGTAGTTGTAATGGTTTTTCCCCCGCTACTTTGCGGCAATTCATCTATTGTTCTTTCCTTTTCATGCTCATTTTCTATCTGAGGCAGCACAAAAAGCTCCATAAATTTTTTTATAAAAGTAGACTTTCCTGTTCTTACCGGACCTACTACACCGATATATATTTCTCCCTGTGTTCTTTTGGCTATATCCTTGTAAAGGTCAAATTCCTGATTGCTATCAAGATATCCCATATCATCCCTCACCTATCTTTGTTATTTGTACAAATATATGTAGGGAATAGAAAAATAGAACGCAAAAAGTCGGTGGATTTTACTCCACCGGCTCCTGTTCCTCTCTATTCTTCTACATCTTCAGCAACCTTACTTGCTCTTGCCTTTACTTCTGCCTCCTGAATATCACTTGGTGCCTGTTCATATCTTGTAAATTCATACTCATAAGTGCCGCGTCCTCCTGTCATGGAACGAAGTATGGTACAATAGCCTGTTAACTCCATCATAGGAATTTCAGCTTCCACTACCTGCTTTCCATTTCCAATTGGATTCATACCAAGTACACGACCACGACGTTTATTCAAATCGCCCATCACATCACCGGTATACTTATCAGGTACTGTTACTTTTAAGTTCATAATCGGCTCTAATAAAATCGGTCCTGCTTCCATGAAGCCCTGCTTAAACGCCTGCTTCGTTGCCATCTTAAATGCCATTTCCGAAGAATCAACCGGATGATAAGAACCGTCATATAAAATGCCCTTTACACCAACAACCGGATAAGCTGCCAAAGGTCCTTTTACGACTGATTCCTGTAATCCCTTTTCAACTGCCGGGAAGAAATTCTTTGGAACAGCACCACCTACTACTACCTGTTCAAATATGTATGGCTTATCTGTTTCTCCGGATGGTTCAAATTTCATTTTTACATGACCATACTGTCCATGTCCACCGGATTGCTTCTTATATTTATATTCGACATCTGATTTTTTCTTAATGGTCTCTCTGAATGCAATCTTTGGTTTGCTTAACTCGATTTCACATTTATATTCATTTACTAATCTGCTCTGAATAATCTCGAGCTGCTGCTCGCCGATACCATAAAGTAAGGACTGTCTGTTTTCTGTGTCATTGACTACCTTTAAGGTCTGGTCTTCATGAGACAGTTTTTGCAAAGCCTGTGCTACCTTATCAATATCATTTTTATTAGGTACTTTATATCTCATTGCCGTATATGGCTTAGAGATTTCAAATTTACCATACTCAATGACATTTGCCTTTGTTGACAAGGTATTTCCTGTTCTTGCTGCCGTAAGCTTTGCAATCGCACCAATATCTCCGGCATGAAGCTCCGGTACTTCTATCGGCTTACTGCCCTGCAATACATAAAGCTTATTTACCTTTTCTTCTACATCCTTATCCTTATTGTAAATTACATCATCTGACTTAAATACACCGGAGCATACTTTAATCAATGAATATTTTCCAATAAACGGGTCTACAATAGTCTTAAATACATAAGCTGATTTTGCCTTTGAAAAATCGTAATTTGCCTGGAACACTTCATTTGTTTTCATATTGAAGCCTGCAATTTCCTTATTTTCAGGACTTGGCAAATATTTTACGATATCATCCAATAAGGTAAATGTACCCTGACAAAGTGTATTGGATCCCATACTGATAGGCACAATAGAACCGTCATTTACATTAGTACGAAGTGCTGCTCTGATTTCATTTTCAGAGAAAGTCTCACCTGCAAAATAACGTTCCATAAATTCTTCACTTGTTTCTGCTACAGCTTCCATTAAGGTATCTTTATATAAAGCAAGATTTTCCTTACTATAATCAGGTACTTCGCATTCTGTTACTTCTTTTCCCTGCCAGCGATTTGCATTTTCACTGATTACATTGATATATCCTACAAATTTTTCATTCTCACGAATCGGGAAATGGAAAGGAGCAATTTTCTTTCCATACATTTCTGTTAAAGTTTCCACTACATTTTTAAAGGAAGCATTGTCTGCATCCATATTGGTTACGTAAATCATTCTTGGCAGCTTGTATTTTTCACAAAGCTCCCATGCTTTCTCTGTTCCCGCTTCCACTCCGGATTTACCGGATACCACAATAATGGCTGCATCCGCTGCACTAATGGCTTCTTCTACCTCGCCAATAAAATCAAAATATCCAGGTGTATCTAAAACATTAATTTTTGTTCCTTCCCATTCAATAGGGATTACTGATGTACTGATTGAAATTTTACGTTTCTGTTCTTCTTTTCCAAAGTCACTTATTGTATTACCATCCTCAACCTTGCCCATGCGGGATGTAATGCCGGCCAAGTATGCCATGGATTCCACAAGGCTGGTCTTGCCCGCCCCGCCATGGCCTAACAATACTACATTTCTAATCTTGTCAGTCGTATAAACATTCATTGTAGCTACCTCCTGTAATTATTGTATTATGGTTCTTGGATTCATAATCCAATTTGCCGTTCGTCAATCTGTTGACTCACTTGCATTCATTATTTCACGACAATAGCGTGATTTCATACAGAAATATTGACCGTTTCTTGCTTCACATAATCAGTATTCCTTTTATTATTCAATTTTATCTTATATTGTCTGTATTTTCAAGTTTATTTGTGCATTTTGCATAGTAAATTATTACTAAAATCTGACGTCGTTTTTCGTAGAAATTTTCCTTACTTGCCCTTGACTTTACCGCTTTAAAGTGTGATAATACTTATAGTTTCTTTGACATCACAGTGAAAGAGGATTATTATTATTGACATATATGTCATATTTTTATGGAGGTCTTATATGATTATCGTTATGAAGCCAAACGCTGCTGAGGCAAGTATCAATGCAGTCGTTTCCTTTGTACAGGAAAAGGGATTACAAACACATTTGAGTAAAGGCGATGAAGTTACTATCATCGGTGTAATAGGAAATAAATCAAAGCTGGGTGACGAAGCATTATTACGTTTCCCGGAGGTTGCAAAGCTTGTTCCGGTTACAGAGAGCTATAAGCTTGCAAACAAACAGTTCCATCCGGACCCATCTACGGTTAAGGTAGGAAATACAGAAATCGGTCCAAACAACCTGACTATTATGGCAGGTCCTTGTGCGGTAGAAACAAATGACCAGCTTATGGTGATTGCAAAGGCTGTTAAGGAAGCCGGCGCTACCATTCTTCGTGGTGGTGCTTACAAGCCTCGTACTTCCCCATACTCTTTCCAGGGTCTTGAAGAGGACGGTTTGAAGTATATGCAGGAAGCAGGTCAGGCAACAGGTCTTGCTACTATCTGTGAGGTAGTCAGCTTAGATGCCATCAATGCCGCTGTCAAATATGTTGATATGATTCAGATTGGCGCAAGAAACATGCAGAACTTCTATTTATTGAAAGAAGCAGGCAAATCAGGTCTTCCTGTATTATTAAAGAGAGGTCTTTGTGCTACTATCGATGAATGGCTGAATGCTGCCGAATATATCATCGCTGAGGGCAATCCAAATGTGGTCCTTTGCGAACGTGGTATCAGAACCTATGAAACAGCAACAAGAAATACTTTGGATTTAAGTGCTGTTCCTGTGCTTCGTGAGAAAACGCATCTGCCAATTATTGTAGATCCATCTCATTCTACCGGTAACTATTTGTATGTACCGCCTATGGCTAAGGCTGCAGTTGCATGTAATGCCGATGGTCTTATGATTGAAGTACACAATGATCCTGCCCATGCTTTATCTGATGGTCCACAGTCACTGACCTTTGATAATTTCAGTAAACTGACAAAGGAATTGAGACCATTTACACAAATCGTCGGAAGAAAATTTTAACGGACAGGAATGCATTATGAACTTTAAAAAGATTGGATTTATCGGGCTGGGGCTCATTGGTGGTTCTATTGCCAAAGCAATCAAGAAAAAATATCCTGAAATATCTATGATTGCCTATGACGCAAATAAGAGCATGCTGACTGCCTCCTTAGATGAGGGCATCATTGATGAAGAAGCTTGCAATATTAACGAAACTTTTTCAGACTGTGATATGATATTTTTATGCGCACCAGTTTCTGTAAATAACGAAAATTTGAAATTACTCAAGCCTTATTTAAAAAGTGACACGCTTGTCACTGATGTAGGCAGTGTAAAAACACCTATTCATGAAACCGCGCAAGCGCTTGGATTAACTTCTCAGTTTATCGGTGGACACCCGATGGCAGGCAGTGAAAAATCAGGCTTTACCAATGCGAATGCCATGATTTTAGAAAATGCCTACTATATTTTGACACCCTCTGAGGATGTGCCTGATGCATTAGTACAGACCTATAAAGAGCTTGTGCTTGCGATGAATGCTATTCCACTTATTCTTACCTGCAAAAAGCACGACTATGTGACTGCTGCCATTAGTCACGTCCCACACTTAGTTGCTGCTGCTCTGGTAAATCTGGTGCATGACAACGATACAGCCTCCGAAACAATGAAGCAGGTTGCTGCCGGTGGCTTTAAGGATATTACCCGTATCGCTTCCTCTTCACCCGAAATGTGGGAGGCCATTTGTATGGCTAATGCTGCTAATATTGTTACCTTACTTGATGACTATATTGCAAAGCTACAGACAATTCGTGATGCCTTGCATGTTAAGCAGGAAGGTTTCACCAGACAGCTTTTTACAGAATCTAAAGAATACAGAGACTCCTTTGCTGACCAACCAAGAGGGCCTATTAAAAAGGTATTTAGCTGTTATGTGGATATTCCGGATGAGTCAGGTTCTCTTGCTATGACTGCTATGTTTCTTGCAAAGCATGATATTTCCATTAAAAATATTGGAATTATTCACAACAGGGAATTTGAAGAGGGTGTTTTGCAGGTAGAATTTTACGAGCAGAAGGCATTAGATGATGCGGTAAAGCTGCTTCGAGCTTTACAGTATACTGTCTATGAAAGAAAATAGCTATAGGCTTGTGATGTGTCTTGCATTTTATAAGGATATTTTAAAACCCACAACGAATTGGTTGTGGGTTTTAGAATAGTGTCAACTGTTCATACCCTTTATTTTCCGGAAATTCTCTCAGGTAATCAAATACCTTATCCGGCTGATACAATATGTGATGCATTTTACAGGTTTCACTTACTATCTGCATCAATTCCTCATTATGTGGGCTATTTAGCTCATAGGCATATCCATAGGTTTGATGATATTTTGACCGTAACCCCGGAAAGTGCTTATCTAATGCTGCGTAAAAGTATTCTCTATCGCCTTCCCGTAACGTTACTCCTATGCCAAAGGTCATAATGCCTTTACATTGTGCTTCCACGCAATATTTCAATAATCCTTCTATATTTTCTCTTGTATCATTGATAAAAGGTAAAATCGGGTCAATCCAGACAACAGTAGGAATTCCTGCTTCTTTGCAGATTTGCAAAACTTCAAATCTTCTGCTTGTTACGCAGACATTTGGTTCAATGATTTTACAAAGCTTATCATCATAAGTAGTCAGTGTCATTTCCACAACACATTTTGCTTTTCGATTGATACTTTTCAGCAAATCCAAATCTCTCAAAATACGGTCTGATTTTGTCTGAATGGATAGACCAAATTCATATTTATCAATAAGCTCCAAACATTTCCTTGTAAGCTTCAGTTCTTCCTCACAGTGCATATACGGGTCACACATAGCTCCTGTGCCAATCATACACTTTTTCCTTTTTGAACGAAGCTTCTCTTCTAACAATTGCGGTGCATTGATTTTTACCTCAATGTCCTCAAAGGCATGATTCATCTGATAGCAGGTGCTTCTTCCATCACAATAGATACACCCATGGGTACACCCCCGATAAATATTCATGCCGTTTTTTGCTGATAAAATTCCTTTCGCTTCTACAAAATGCATCACTTATCCTCGTTTAGTATATCATCCAAAAGTGCCCTGCAGCCTGTCATCACATCCCTATATGTTGCATCAAAATCTCCCGTATACCATGGGTCCGCTACATCTTTATCACTTCCTGCAAACTGCAACAGTTTATAAATTTTCCCTTCCTTATCGCTTCCTGCAATGCGTGTCATATTTCTGATGTTCGCACTATCCATACCAATCAGATAATCATAATACTCATAATCTTCCTTTGTCATTTGCACTGCTCTGTGTGGTACTAACGGAATTCCTACCTCTCGTAGCTTTCCTACTGTGCCGTAATGCGGCGTATTGCCAATTTCTTCTCTGCTTGTTGCAGCAGAATTTATTTCAAACATATCTGTCAGACCTTTTTCCTTTACTAAATGGGTCATGACACTCTCAGCCATTGTTGAACGACAGATGTTGCCGTGGCAGATGAATAGAACTTTTACCATTATATTTTCCTTCCTTGATTTTGCAAGAAATGCCTTATTTTAGCCAGTTTTTATGTCATTTCCGGGCATTTGTATTTTTCTTCAGAAATTCGGTTTCTGGGCAAATTATAGCATATTGTTGCAAGTCTATTCTTACAATTCCATCAGAAAATGTTCATGCAGCGCACGTTTCACCTGATCGAAATTACCTCGCTCCGGACATTGGATGGAAACAACCAATCCCTTCTCTGGGAGAATCGTTGTAATCTGTCCGAATGCGCCATCAGCACGATAGGATCCTGGATATGGACTGATCCAGAACTGATAGCCATATCCTACATGCCAGAGATCTGCAGATGGCTCGAAGGTAAATTTCGGGGTGGACACCTCCTGCACCCAGTCCCTGCTGACAATCTGCTCGCCCTTCCAGTTACCCTCAGCCAGATAGAGCTGTCCCAGTTTCATCATCTCGGTACAAGTCAGATACATACCTCCGCCGCCATTCGGATGTCCCTGTGGATCATGCTCCCAGAGCGGCCATCCCATATCAAGGGGCTGGAATACCTTCTCATACAGATACTCTCCCATCCGCTTGCCAACGGCCCGTTCTACCATATGAGCAGCCAGAATACTGTCGGCAGAGGAATAGCAGAATGCACTGCCTGGCTCCACAGGAACCGGCTGTGCCATCATATATTTCTCATAATCCGGTGCGCCGACGCCCGGACGTCTGTCCGCATTCATCAGAAGTGCCTTACCAAAGCCACTGGACATGCAGAGCAGATGTTTCAACTGAATCTTCTCCAGATTTGGATCCGGATTTGAAGGAAGTTTATCTTTAAACACTTCCGCCACATGATCTTCCAGGCTTAGTTTTCCCTCTTCCATTGCGAGTCCAACTGCTGTTACCGTAAAACTCTTGGTATGTGAATAAATATTTCTCGGTGCATTTGCTGCGTAGTGCATCTCACAGAGTACCTTGTTCTCATCTCCGACACTGATCGCTTCCAGCGGCAGATTGTGGCTGCTGGCATAACGATGAAATTCCAAAAACTTCTCTTCCAGTAACATAATACCTCTATCCTTTCCGGCAAATCTCTGATGTCAGTCCGATATAACCGATGCGACGTGTCGCAAGGTTAAAACCAATCTATCTGACATCTCCAATCTGGTTCTATTATCTCATACACATCTCTGCATCTGTCGGCAGTGGCATCAGCGGTGCGGACGGCAGGGTCTGATACCAATAAGCAACACTGGTGTAATCATCGTAACGCGGTCCGGTCCAGCCCATGTTGTCGAGTGTCATACGAAACTTATTCTCAAAACGGATCGGGTCTGCAATATGGAAATGATACAGCAGGAATCTCTGCTGTCCGTTATAGAATTCCCGGTTGTCTCCATAGATTGCATACATGCCGGTATATAAGCCGCTGAAGGTCTGATAGCTCTTGATG
>CAMBAN010000013.1 GCA_945864145.1 uncultured Lachnospiraceae bacterium
AACTAGGCGATATTCTTTGTGTTTCTTATCAGACAATCAGCAAATGGGAAAATGGGATTGTATATCCTGATATAACAATGCTCCCTCGAATTAGTGGTTACTTTGGAGTTTCTGTGGATGCACTTTTAGGATTGGAACCATTGGATGATTCCTATACTCCATCGAATTCTGGAAAAGCAGAATATTGGGAAAAGAGACTGGAATATTTGAAACGAACTCGTAAAACAATGTGGAATGAGGACTATATTAGATTTTTAGTTCGTGACGTTTGGAAAATCAACAGACCAATTACCATATTGGATTATATATTCGAGGAATGGAATATGATAAACTATGTCGGCATGAAGGACTTAGTAAATTGTGGAAGACAGAGCTGGAGCGACAGAATAGGGATTATTCCATTGCAATGAAAGTGCCTCATTACATGAAAGAAGCTGAATTGAAAAAGGTATCATGTAGAATGAATGATAAGGTTACATTTTTAGAGCCTGAACAACCGGATTACACAGAAATATTGGATAGTATTGCCAGGGCAGATCATTGGAATGAAGAAAAAAGTGATGAAGAAATGGAAGCAGATATTGCTTACTTTATGAATCATGGAATGAACAGGAAAGATGCAGAAGATTATTGCAGACAGCAAAATGGTATTGTTAAGTATTTGAAAAAGAATGAGCAAGAAATATCAATTATGACAAAATCAAATTGACTATAACATCTTTTGTGTGTATAATAAAGACAGAATGAAAATGTCATACATGCAGGAGGTGGATTGCAATGAAAAAGATTTCGACACTTGAGGATGCTTTGCAAAGAATAGAAGAGCTTGAAAAAGTAAATGCCAAGCTTAAGGAAGAACTTGAATATTATAAAAACAGAAAAATGAGCGGACGCCAGAAACACAATGCTAAATGGATGTCAATCTATAATGATTTTGTTGCTTGTTATGAAGGTGGCATGACCATGTTGGAGATTGCAAAGAGGAATAATGTCAGTGAGCGAACCATTTATAGATATAAGGCTTATTATGATCAATTAAAGAGCAGCCAGGAAGAATAAGATTTTGTGTCATAGATAGGCCTAAAAGTTTAAAATTTTGATAGCATGGATGATGTCAAAGCAGAGTGCAAGTGCAGAGTTTGCAGTAGTGACAGATTATTTAAAGGATAAGGTAGCATTGAATGTTACAAGTAATGATAATAAAAATCGTCGTGCAAAAGGAAGTTGGTATTATGTATGGAAAGGTATCTATGAGATTATGGAAAATCAGAGAGGCATATGGTTGCCTCTTTTAAACTAAAAAAGAATATTTCTCCATAATTATAACATAAGGCAAAGCTTATATTACCCAATATTAGTCATTATTACTAAAAAATGTGAATTTATACAAAATTGGTAACGTTTCCAATGTACAAAATGCACTTTCTTTGGTATAATTCCAATCGTTGTGGTATAACACACGAAACACCTATTTCGATAACGTAAGTATAAAAATGTGAAAGAAATGGGATTATGAGTTACATGGAGAGGAATAAAAATGAATAAAAGATTTGTTATGCGTCAGCGATTTGGATATGGTGCGGCCGATATGGGTAGTAATTTTGTGTGGTCGATGATTACAACCTATCTTGCAGTATTTTATACAGATGTAGCAAGCATCAGTGCAGTTACAGTGGGAATGATTATGCTGGTTTCCAAGTTTGTGGATGCTTGTACAGACGTTATGATGGGAGTAATTGTAGACAGGACAAGAACAAGATGGGGAAAGTGTAGACCCTATTTTCTTTTTGGGGCGATTCCATTAGCTCTCTTTGCAGTGGTTACTTTCTTTATGCCGGAATTTGACAGTGATTTGAAAAAGGTTATATATGCATTTATTACATTCAATTTGGTGAGCACCGGGTATACGATTGTAAATACACCGTTATCTGCTATTTTACCCAGTCTGACTGATGACATGCATGAGCGTAACGTTTTAGTAACTTTTAGAATGATTATGGCTGCGATTGGTGGCTTTTGCGTGACGACGTTTGCGACACCTGTCATTAACCGATTTGGTGGTAACAGCAATACGAAAAGTTATTGCTACACTATGGTAATCTTTTCCATATTTGCAATGATTCTATTCTTTTTCGCTTTTATGAATACGAAGGAATCAGTAGCATCTGTAAAGGCAGAGAAAGTCACATTCAAGCAAGGGATTAAGGCTGTAAATGGTCAGTATATTTTGTTCATTTTTATTATGTTTGTATTTATGCTTGGCTTTGCGGTTAAGCAGGCAGGTGTTGTTTACTATTACACATATGTTGTAGAAAAAGTAAATGTTATTCCCATTCAGGCGGCTGTGACATCTGTTTCTATGATTGTCAGTCAATCAAGTCTGCCAATGCTTGTTAAGAAAATAGGAAAAAAGAAATGCATGTGTTTGATGGCTTTGATTGCGTTTATTGGTAACTTTTTCTTTATTTTCTCAAACAATAACGTTTTGATGCTGATTTTGGGAACTGTACTTGTATGGTCAGCGCTTGGTTTCCTGATGGGAATGAGATTTTCGCTTTTAGCGGATGTTGTAGATTATTGTGAAATGAAGTCGGGCATTCAGGCAGCAGGAATTCTTTCTTCCTTGGATAGCTTTGTGGCTAAATTGACATTTGGTCTGAATGTTACTTTATTTACTGCACTTATGAGCCTTGGTGGATATGTTCCAAATCAGCAGCAAACAGATTTGGAGAAGTTTTTTATCAATATAGGATTTATTGGAATACCGATGCTTTGTCTGGTACTTATGGTTGTTTTGCTACGCTTCTTCAAGGTAGAAGAACTATTAGAACAGGGAAAAAAAGGAACAAAGTAATTTCAAAAAATATATAACGATAAGGGAGTATATAACTCTCTGAAAAAGTAAGAAGGGGTTGTAAAATAACTCCTTAAAAAAGCAGCAGCTTACCGACATCTAATTGATGGCAGTAAGCTGCTCTTTATTTTTACAGCCCCTTGTGACGCTTTTGCGTCGCTGTTAGTGGGCAATCTTTTTTTGCCCTGGGGATTTCAGTGTAAGTTTTATAGGAAGAAAGAAGATAAATCGCCGTAAGCTGAAACTCAGTTTTCCTATAAGAAAGTTAAAAGAGCAAATCTTATAGGACAAAAAAGCAAGATTAGCTGTTGGTTATGATGTAAATCTCCTATAGAGTTATTGCTATAAGTAAGTCTTATAGGATACACATGAATTCAAAGTAGAAAAAAATTCAAAATTTCTTACAAAAAGTCCTATAGGAATCTCTATTACAAATAACCTTATAGGAAATCCCAACAGTCTAAACGACGATGTAAATGAATTTTATTATTGCCATTTGTAGGCTTCCACCATTTACAACCTTTCCAGGTAGACAACTGATAGAATAAAAGTGTATATTGATGTTGATATTGAAAAAATACTGGCAGATAAAAAACTATGACATACAGGTGTCGTAATTCATATAAGATAATGTATATAGCGCAAAAGAAAGTGCAATACAATATCTTATGAAAAACACGGAGGATGCTAGAATTATGATGATGGATGTGTATGACAAAATTCCAATGTTGGAAAGTAACAAGTTTTTACTAAGAGAAATCAAGGAAGATACAGACACTGAGGATTTACTCAAGGTGTATTCGGACAAGGAAGCAGTACCACTTTTTAACAGTGATAATTGCGTAAATGGATTTTATTATGTTTCTATAAAAGAAATGAAGGCTACAATTGAATTTTGGAAAGATGAATATCAAAAAAGATATTATGTGCGTTGGGCTGTGGTGGATAAAAGAAGGAATCAGGCAATAGGTACGATTGAGTTATTTAATCGAAACGCGAATGACTATTTTAATAATTGCGGATTGCTCAGATTGGACTTAAGAAGTGATTATGAAAAACAAGATGACATAGCAGATATTCTTTCTATTATTGTCCCGAAAACAAAAGAATTATTTGCATGTGATAAGCTTGCAACAAAGGCAATTCCAATTGCAAAGGAACGTATTAAGGCGCTGGAATTTGCTGGATTTAAACTATCAGACGAATCTTTAATAGGACATGATGGAACAAAATATGATTCCTATTATGTGAGAGAGGTGTAAGAGGATGTTTTTTGATTAAAAAAAAGAATATAAAGAATTTTATATGCCGAAGAATAAGCCTGAAATTGTTAATGTACCAAAAGCAAATTATATAGAGGTACGTGGAAAAGGAAATCCAAATAATCCTGATGGTGAATATCAGCAGGCGATTGGGATACTGTATGCTGTGGAATATACATTAAAAATGAGTTATAAAACGAATTACAAAATCCGGGGATTTTTTGAATATGTGGTTCCACCATTGGAAGGATTTTGGTGGCAGGAGGATACCCAGGGTGTGGATTTTGAAAACAAAGAGAGCTTTCACTGGATTTCCGTTATTCGATTGCCTGATTTTGTTACAAAGAAGGATTTTGAATGGGCGGTAGAAACTGCTACGAAAAAGAAAAAGTTAGATTGTTCGAAAGCAGAATTTCTACCTGTGGAAGAAGGACTGTGTGTACAAATGATGCATATAGGTTCCTTTGATACGGAACCAGAGTCAGTAGCGTTGATGGATGCATTTATAGAAGAGCAGGGCTATGAAAATGATATGAATGCAGAACGTCTGCATCATGAAATTTATATGTCTGATGCAAGGAAGGTTGCACCTGAGAAATGGAAAACGGTGATAAGACATCCGATTAAAAGAAAATAAAGTATCTGGAATAGTTATCAGGGTGGTGAAATATGAAAACGGACAGATTATACGCAATGACACTATATTTGCTTAATCACGGCAAGGCTTCTGCCTCGGAGCTTGCAAAGCACTTTGAAGTATCTGTGAGAACAATTCAAAGGGATATAGATGCACTATGTCAGGCAGGCATTCCGATATATGCCATCACTGGTACAAACGGCGGATATGAGATTTTAAGCGATTACAAAATGAATAGTCAGTTGGCATCGGAAGATGAGTATGCATATATGGCAACGGCGATTAATGGATTGAAAACAGTGACTAATAATCCGACGGCAGATGATATTTATGAAAAAATAACAGCTATGTCTAATCATGGCAACACGGGAATGATTTTGGATTTTTCCGTGTTAAGAGAAGGTGACGAAAACTTACTTCAAGTATTACAGTTGGTGGTAAAAAACAAACAGGTAGTTAATTTTTCGTATACAAACAACAAGGGAAAAGAGATAACCACAAAAATAAGCTTGCGTTGTCATGGTAATGCAATATATAGAATAAAGGAATACCTAAATGGAAAACTGCTTGAAACTCTTGAAGATGGCTCAGTTCTTATGGAAATCTATGTTGTAGAGAATGAGCAATGGTGGATTGGTGTTGTACTATCACAAGGAAAAGATGTTGAAGTGATAGAACCCGAGCATATAAAAAAGAGAATCATAGGATATGCAAAAGAGATAATCAGGTTGTATTTTCCTGCTGCGTCCTTGTGCAGACTGTTACAGGTGGAAGGAAAGAATGGGGAAGAATTATTTATCATGCTGGAGAAAGAAAATGGATTTACAGACACAGTACTTGGTAAAATCACATTTTCTTTGTGTAAAGACAACAGAATAGAGGTGTGTATTCCTTCCAAGGGAGCAACTTATGTGCATGAGTGTGTACCCAATCCTTCCTTTTTAGCAAGCATCATAGAACTATTCCAAGAGAATCATAATCTTTCGATAAAAGAAATAAATGCGTGCTTTGCACAGTTCAATGACAATTACGTTTGTGAGAAGATGGCGCCGGGAACAGACTTTGATTATGTGCTGTATTTTCCAGACCATAAGCCTGATGCATGGTATTACTGCGTGAAAGCAGAAATGGGACATACCATTTATCACCGGTTTACAAGAGAAGATTATCTTGCATTGATTGGATAGGAATGAAATGAATGCCACTGAACATTATGTTTCATATTTCTATTGTTGCAAAAGTGACAATAATGTCGAAAAAACAGCTTCATTTTGCATCACAATAATAGCCACTGCGTTTTTGGCTCTGTTAAGTCCATGAAAAAGATTCCGAACCGTTGAAGTATTTGTATCTGACATTTCAACAGGTGAGGATGCGGATCTAAGATATCCATCTGCATCATAAAGAAAAGAAGAATCGATTAACATGACGACTTTATTAAATTCTTTACAAATACCTACGGATGCATTGACAGAAGTAATTTTTTTATCTTCCCAAAAGTGGATTTTCTCATCCTTTATATAGGTATAACCGTTTGTAATATAATAGTTCAACAGATTTTCGGTCTCAGTGATATTGTTGGATATACTTAATGAGACCGAAGGATAATCACTTCTGCGATGATATTTGGTTGCATTCATCATGCAATGAATAAAGGATGAGAGTTCACTATTCATTCGTATTCTGTTGGTAAGTCGATATTCCTCAAAATTGGGAAGAACTTTTAAGGTATCTACAATATGAGATGCTCTTTCATTTGGAGAAATGGCATCCTCAAGGTCATAAGAAAAAATAATATACTTTTTCTCCTGTATTGCATATTTTTCCAGCTCTTTTAATGTGGTTATCGACATTTGATGTCCTTCATCAACAAATATAACAGAATATTCTTCAAAATTTGGAAGCACACTATTGGAATGACAAGAATAGAAATCAATTCTTTTTAGACGATGCTTCATCTGTTCCAGCTCTTCAGGGAAGCTGCCAAAGTGAAGGATACATACTTTTTGCTTTGCAGAGAGCTGTAAGGCAATATCATATAATAATAGTGTCTTTCCAGTGCCTGGAAGACCTGTGAATCCCTGAAATAATATACTGTTTGTATGGATATTTTTTAAAATATGGTATTTGATATCTTTTTGCTGAAAGGTTAAAAAATAATCTCTGCTCAAAAAGCGTTCCGGGTCTGTAAACGGAGAGATTAAATAGTTCTCTTCTTTGAACAGGTCTTCTATATGGTCTTCATAACAGATAGTCTGTTTTTCTAAATCGGAACATAATTTTCCCCAATTGGATTCTATCAGTTTGTTACTATTTGTAAGTCGTAACAGTCTGTCAGAGTTGCTGATATAAGTATAAGATTTTACTGTTTTCCCAAGTGAGGCAAGATAATATCTATTTTGCAAAAGCTGCTTCTTGATTTTTTCATCGGAAACCTCTCTGCTCTTTAATTCAATATTGATTACATAGTCATCAGAAATACGCAACAGATCAAATTCTTTTCCAAGCTTTGGAATTAGGAAGGAATAGTAGAAACGAATCGTAACAGAATGTTCCATTTCATCTTTTAGGTGTTCAGAAAATTTTTTCAAACTCTGGATTTCCCATTTTTTTATGGTGAGCGGATGTGTTCTTTTTGACATATGCTTTTCCAATTTCTGAATAAATGCAATTTTCTCAGTTCGTGTCAATGCATATATATTAATAGGAATCATTTGGATAACCATACCTTTCTATGGGAGACTTGATGAATTGCAACTTAATTATAACATTTAATACCATGAATAGTCACTAGGGACGTTCTTTTTGCCAAAAAGATCATATATTTCCAACTTTATAATAAATGAATAAAAGTTGGAAATAGGTTGCAAACTATTGAAAGGAAGAATAAAAAAATGGCAGCTAGCGAAAACTAATTGCCATTTTTTACATTCAATTATTTTTTTTCTTCCTTCTCTGTCCAACGGTTATAGATATTTGCCAAAATAGCGCCGGAAATATTATGCCATACGGAGAAGATAGCACCAGGTACAGTAGCCATAGCCAAATCCGGGAAAGCAGTTCCCGCCAGTGAAGTAGCAAGTCCGGAGTTCTGCATACCAATTTCTACTGAAATAGCTTTTGTCTTTGGAACACTCATTCGTAACAGTTTTCCAAGACCAAAACCGCAGGCATATCCTAAAAGATTATGAAGAATAACGACTACAAAAACGATAGCACCAGTGGTCAAGATTTTCTCTGAATTATGAGATACAACAGCAGCAACAATCAGACAGATTGCAATAACGGAGACAGAAGGCAAAACCTTTACCAGTTTCTGTGTTACTTTACCAAAAAACTTGTTGATGATAAATCCAAGTGCAATTGGAATGATTACCACCTTGATGATGGAAAGGAACATACTGAGTGCATTCACAGTTACAGTTGTTCTTAAAAGAAGATAAGTAATGGCTGGAGTCAGAATCGGAGCCAACAGCGTGTTAACACTTGTCATACCAACCGAAAGAGCAACATCTCCTTTGGAAAGATAAGTGATGACATTGCTGGATGTTCCACCAGGACAGGTACCAACCAGAACTACACCGGCTAAGAGAGCCGGGTCAAGGTGAAAGATTTTACCAAGTGCAAAAGCAAGCAGCGGCATTACGGTAAATTGTGCAACACATCCGAACAAAATGTCTTTTGGGCGTGTAAATACCAGCTTAAAATCTTCCAGCTTCAGGGTAAGTCCCATACCAAACATAACAATCATTAGCAGATAATTGACCCAGGAAGTCTGAATCCATAGACAGGAGCTGGGTACAAATAGCGCCAATGCGGCGACAACAAGGACGATTACAGCCATGTACTTTCCAAAAAAGTCACTGATTTTTTCTAATACTTTCATTTTGATTTCCTCCTCAAAGTAAATATAACTGAGACACTATGCGTGGCGATTTGTTTTTTTCATACAGATATAGGAATGTGCACTTTATGGTGAAAAATAAAAAAACCTCTGTCTCTATAAAGAGACAAAGGTTATTCCTCTGCGGTACCACTCTTATTGCCGGCAAAAGCCGACCACTCAATCACATATCTGACAATATGGGATAAGGTAACGGTTATCACTCGTTCAGACTTACTAAAACATGTCGTTTAGTCTGAATGCTCTGAGGTGATTTTCACAGGAAATCCGGATTGTCTCGCATCAACCGACAACTCTCTGAACCTTTCCTTTCCCGATACTTTTCCTCTTCAACGCAGTGTCTTTATCAGTTGCAATACACTTTAGCACTAATATATTAATATGTCAACACATTATTTCAATTTAACAGAAAAAAATCTCGTTATGAAATCTGCGTAATAGTATGATAACTATGGTAAGTGCAATGGATATTAACAAAATCAGCTATCAAATGTTAAGAGAAGTAGGTGGAATACCTGCTTTTCTTTTGTTATAATATGTTAAAAATCATTGCAGAGGTGGGATATATATGAGAAAATACTACATAGATAATATTAGGTGGATGACAATTGTGCTTGTTGTTGTATATCATATCATTTTCATGTTCAATTCCGTGGATACGTCGATTGTAATCGGTCCGATTACCAAATTTCATGGACAGGATGTGATACAGTACCTTCTGTATCCGTGGTTTATGGTGATACTCTTTTTGATTAGTGGAATGTGCGCCAGATATTATCTGAAAAAACATACGGATAAGGAATTTATTAAGGCAAGAACAAGAAAATTACTGGTTCCGTCCACAATAGGAATTTTGTTAATAGGATGGATGCAGGGTTACATCAGTATGGCAAGTGTCCATTCACTTGATACCCTTACAGGAACGCCGGCTCCTTTAAAATATATCATCTTATGTTTATCAGGAACCGGAGTACTTTGGACGATGCAGGTAATGTGGATTTTGTCACTGGTTCTTGTTTTACTTCGTAAGATGGAAAAAGGAAAACTGCTTGCTCTTGGTGAAAAGACCAATTTGATTTTACTGATTCTGTTTGGAATTATTGCCTGGGGTGCCTCTCATATATTGAACGCTCCACACATAGTAGTATATCGTTTTGGAATCTATGGATTTGCTTTTTTGATTGGATATTATGTGCTTTCTCATGAAAAAGTGACAGATCAGCTCACAAAGATTTGCATTCCCTTGCTTGCAATAGCTGTAGTACTTGGCATTGTTTATACATACCTTTATTTTGGTCAGAGTTATGTAACAGAACCTGTCATAAACTGTCCATTAGCGATGGCTTATTGCTGGATTGCATGTCTTGGAATTATAGGAGGAATGAAAAAATATTGCAATAAAACCAATCCATTTTTCCGTTTCATGACAAGCAAGAGCTTTGGCTTATATGTGTTCCACTATCTTGCTTTGTCAGCAACAGCATATGTATTAACGGAGTATACATCTGTTCCGGGAATTGTGATTTATCTATTGTGTACTATTTCTGCTTTCGCTGGCGGCATTTTGCTATACGAAATCGTCTCAAGAATTCCGGTAATCAGGTGGTGTGTACTTGGTATCAGAAAGGAGAAAAAAGAGAAACATGTTTAAAGACAATCTGATTTCCCTCAGGAAAATAAATAATCTGTCACAGGAAGAGTTGGCAGAAAGGATAGGGGTGACACGTCAGACGTTATCTAAATATGAGACAGGAGAATCTTTGCCGGACATTGATAAATGCAGGGCACTGGCGGATGTCTTTGAAGTGTCTTTAGACGACCTCGTGAATTATAATAGTAAAGAAACAGGCCTTGGGGTACCACCAAAGGGAAAGCATATGTTTGGTATGGTAAAGGTCGGTGAGAAAGGGCAGATAGTGATTCCTGCCAAAGCCAGGAAAATCTTTCACATTCAGCCGGGAGATGACCTGATTGTTCTTGGAGATGAATCCTCAGGAATCGCTATTATGAAAGAGAAAGATTTTCTGGAAGTGGTGAATCAGATGAGAAAAACAGAAGAATGATTAGAAAGATCAGGGGCAAATCATAGTTTTGATTTGCCCCAATATTGTTCAATTGCTTCCTGATTCAGTTTTTCTCCGATGACTATGAGAACTTCCTGTCCATTTGGAACCGGATGAATTTCTGTTTTTTGGTGGGTGGCATTGATGGAAAGCCAGTGTCCATCCGGAAGCTTCTGGAATCCCTTGATTCGAAAGACCTTACCACAGGCAGAGTCAGCCAATATGTTTAAGCAGGACTGTCTCAAAAATTCTTCAGACAATTCCAAATTCATAAAGTATACACTGTCATATGTTTTCTGGTCATCAAACCAGAGTTTGGTGTAATCTGCAGTATGATAACCGGATGACATGATAGCCTGATAATCTGATTCCTGTAATGTTTCCCAGTCTTTTTGGATAACGATTTGATTGGGAATTCTGTTGCAGTGCAAAATTTCTAACGATTGCTCGACATAGTGCTGGGTTGCAGCTAATTGCCCGTTTATTGCTTCCTGTGTATGGCTATATAGAATGGTTCCCGCCTGAGCAACCTGAGATGCCAGAATAAAGCGGGAAGCTTCAGATAAGTTTTGCTCTAAGCAGGCATCAATGACAGTAATTACATTTCCTGCTTCATACCAGCGATCTAATGGTTCTTCATGGAGTACGTCAAAAAATTCGTCCATATCAAAAATCCCGGATGGTTCGACTAAGACACGGTCGTAACCACACATTCCCATGGCAATCAGCTTCGTTTTAAATCTTCTTCTATGGCAGTCTGCATCGCAACCGCCGGCAACCATTTCTAAAGTGCAATGGTCTCCCAGAATATCCTGCAATAATACAGCATCGACATTGACGGCTCCAAAGTCATTTTCCAAAATTCCGATGTTGAGCCCCTGCTCAATTAAGTATTTAGCATATTTTCGAATAAAAGTTGTCTTCCCGGAACCTAAGAATCCGGTTATTAAATCTATCTGAATCATGTAATGAACTCCATTTCCTATTGTTTTCTTATTCTAGCATAGGATTCTTTGAAAGAAAAGAAAACATTTACCAATTGACAATTCTGAATACGTCATATATAATCCGAGTTAGCTAAAACTAATAAAAGTTATTGGCGCAATAAAGAAAATGGAGGTTAAGCTTGATGAATAAAAAACCGTTACGGATTATATGGATTATTTTAGGATTTGTCTGTTTGGGACTTGGGACAGTAGGAGTTGTTCTTCCCATTCTTCCTACAGTACCTTTTTATATGGCAACTGCATTCTGCTTTGCAAAAAGCTCGAAAAAGCTGCATGACTGGTTTGTTGGAACGAAAATGTACAAAAAGCATTTAGACAGCTTTGTAAAGCAGCGTGCCATGACGATTGGAACAAAACTCCGCATTACCTGCACGGTGACTGCAATGATGGCAATCAGTTTTTTCTGTATGAAAAATGTACCGGTAGGAAGAATTTGCATTGCAATTGTTTGGATATGGCATCTTTGGTATTTCTTCCTGCGTGTCAAGACTATAAAACCCGGGGAAGTGGTGGCAGAGTAACGGCATGAAAAAGCAAGATTCCATAAAAATTGAGAAAAAGAGAAAAAAAGAGCAATTAGTGGTGTCTGAGATGATTGCTCTTTATTGTCGTAAAAAGCATGGAGCATCATCCAAAGGAGAGCTGTGTCCCGAATGTAAAAAGCTTTGTGAATATGCTCAGGCGAGAAGTGAACATTGCCCGTTTATGGAGGAAAAAACTTTTTGTGCTAATTGTCGTGTGCATTGTTATAAGCCGGATATGCGGGAATGCATACGTGAAGTTATGCGCTTTTCCGGGCCAAGGATGATATGGTATCATCCGGGAATGGCTTTGTGGCATCTCATCAGTTCAAAATATGAAAAAAACAGGATGAAAAGGGTACAAGAGAAAGGAATAAAGAAATGATTAAGACGAGACTGATTCAACTACTGTCTCATGCAAAGAAGTATATTGTATTTCAGGTAATATGGAAATGGCTGTCTCTGCTTTGTCAGGTAGTGATGATTTATGCAGCCACTAAACTTTTAGAACAAGCGTTATTGGGTATGATTACGAAGAACCAGGTGCTGATATATGGCATCATGGTTCTTATTGCTGTCTTTATACGGTTTTTCTGTGACAGACAGGCGTCCTATGCTGCCTTTGAAGCAAGTGTGGATGTAAAACGAATTTTGCGTGAGAAGATTTATGGGAAATTATTAAAGTTGGGAGCCTCCTATCGGGAAAATGTAGCTACCTCTGAAGTGGTACAGATGGCAGCAGAGGGAGTGGAACAGCTGGAAACTTATTTTGGAAGATATCTTTCACAATTGTTTTACAGCCTGCTTGCTCCGTTGACCTTGTTTGTTATTCTTGCTTTTGTAAATGTAAAGGCAAGTGTGGTACTTCTTGTCTGTGTACCGCTGATTCCCATATCTATCGTAGTTGTACAGAAGTTTGCAAAGAAATTGTTACATAAATACTGGGGAATCTATACAGAGCTTGGAGATTCTTTTTTGGAAAATCTGCAGGGATTAACTACCTTGAAGATATATCAGGCAGATGCGGATAAGGCGGTAGAAATGGATGAAGAATCCCAGAGATTTCGTAAAATCACAATGAAGGTGCTGACTATGCAACTTAATTCTACCAGTGTGATGGACATCATAGCTTATGGCGGTGCCGCTGTTGGAATGATTGTGACACTTTCTGAATTTGCCAAGGGAAACGTCAGTCTTGGCGGAGCCTTGATGATTATTTTGCTGGCTTCGGAGTTTTTTATCCCTTTGAGACTTCTTGGCTCTTTCTTCCATATTGCGATGAACGGTATGGCTGCCAGTGATAAAATTTTTGCACTGCTGGATTTACCAGAACCGGAAAATAGAGGAGTGGAACTTGAAAATAAGGAAATTTCCATTCAGTTAAAAGAAGTACAGTTTTCCTATGAAGAGAGCAGAGAGATTTTAAATAACGTGTCCATGGACTTTGCAGCAGGGAGTTTTACCTCTCTTGTAGGAACCTCTGGATGTGGAAAGAGTACGATAGCAGGTATCTTAATGGGTAGAAATAAAGGATATCAAGGCAGTATCACGATACAAGGCAAAGAGTTGCGCGATATTTCTGGAAAAAGCCTGATGAATCACATTACTCTTGTAAGCCATAACAGCTATTTATTTAAAGGAACTGTAAGGAATAACCTGAAAATGGGAAAGGCAGATGCAACTGAGAAAGAAATGTGTGCTGTATTGGAAAAGGTAAATCTTTTGGGATTTTTGCAGGCACAGCAAGGACTGGACACTGTAGTTATGGAAAAGGGAAGCAATTTCTCCGGTGGTCAATGCCAGAGACTTGCACTGGCAAGAGCGCTTCTTCATGATACACCTGTCTATATCTTTGATGAGGCAACTTCTAACATTGATATGGAAAGTGAAGAAATGATTATGGAAGTAATCCGGGAATTGGCAAAGACAAAGACCATCCTTTTGATTTCCCACAGATTGGCAAATGTAGTGGAATCTGATCGTATTTACATGGTGGAAAACGGCGGAGTAGTCCAGATGGGAACTCACAAGGAGCTGATGGCAGAGGAAGGTCCATACAGCAGACTGTATCGTTATCAGAGTGAACTGGAAGCATATGGAAAAGAGAACGGAAAGGTGGTGGAGTAATCATGGAGCAGCAAAATAATAGTAAAGATAGAAGAAAAGGAATTGCCATTATGGGGCAGCTGATTGGTCTGGTGAAACCACTGCTTCCGATTATGTTCCTTGCCATTTTACAGGGTGTTTTGGGATATCTGTGTGCGATTTTCCTGACTATTCTTGCCGGATATGGCATCCTGCAGGGACTTTTTGCAACGTCAGGATTTTGTACCCCGGGAATGCTGGCAGCAATACTGATTATTCTTGCAGTGTTGCGCGGCATCCTGCATTATGGCGAACAGTACTGCAATCATTTTATTGCATTTAAACTCTTGGCTATCATCAGACATAAGGTGTTTGCTGTATTAAGAAAACTATGTCCGGCAAAGCTGGAAGGCAGAGATAAAGGAAATCTCATTTCCATTATTACCTCGGATATTGAGCTTTTGGAGGTATTTTATGCGCATACGATTTCCCCAATTGCAATTGCTATTTTGACTTCTCTGGGGATGGTTTGTTTTATCGGTTCCCAATATCTTCCTGCGGGTATCATTGCACTTTTGGGATATGTGACGGTAGGTGCGGTGATTCCTCTGTGGAATGGAAAAAAGGGTGCAACACAAGGCATGGAATTTCGCAATGCCTTTGGCGAGTTGAACAGCTTTATTCTGGATTCCCTGAGAGGGCTGGACGAGACTATACAGTATAACAAAGGTGAGGAACGGATGTCACAAATAGATGAACGCTCCAAAAAGCTTGGTCAGATGCAGAAAAAGCTGAACAGACATGAGGCAGACCAGAGTTCCTTGACTAATATGGCAATCTTACTGTTTTCCTTAGGCATGCTGTTTTTCATGCTTTGGAATTACCAAAACGGTCAGGTATCATATGATAATGTGCTGATTGCAACAATTGCAATGATGGGTTCCTTTGGTCCGGTGGTGGCTTTGTCTAATTTGTCCAATAATTTGAATCAGACTTTGGCAAGTGGCGAGCGTGTACTTTCTTTGCTGGAGGAAGTTCCTCAAATAGAAGAAGTGAGCGGAAAAGAAGAAACAGAATTTGCTGGTGCAGCGGCACAACAGATATACTTTTCTTATGAAGAAGAACAAATATTGAAAGAATATTCAATTGATATTCCAAAAGGAAAGGTTGTGGGAATTCACGGACCCAGCGGTTCTGGAAAATCGACTCTCTTAAAGCTTTTCATGCGTTTTTGGGATGTGGATAGGGGTAGTGTGCAGATTTCCAGGAAAAATATCAAGGAAATCAATACAAAGGATTTAAGGGATATGGAATCCTATGTGACACAGGAAACCTATTTGTTCCATGATTCCATTGCAAATAACATTGCTGTAGGTAAGCCAGGTGCTTCCCGCAAGGAGATTATGGAAGCTGCGAAAAAGGCCTCTATTCATGACTTTATCATGACTCTTCCACAAGGATATGATACCAAAGTAGGTGAGCTTGGTGATACCTTGTCCGGCGGAGAAAAGCAGCGAATAGGAATTGCAAGGGCATTTTTGCATGATGCACCATTCCTGTTATTGGACGAGCCTACCAGCAATCTTGACTCTCTGAATGAAGGAATTATCTTAAAATCATTGAAGGAATCCTGCAAGAATACGACAGTGGTTCTGGTGTCACACAGAAAGTCTACTATGAATCTTGCAGATGTGGTATATGAGATGACAAAAGAAAAGTTGACATAAAAAATGGTCGCTGGATATAATGTAAAAAACGATACTCATTATCACAACAGCAAACAGGGAGCGTTACCTTATTTACATTTTAAAAATGAAACAATAGGAGTATAAGCAGGAATCGGAAATGAATATGGAAAAAATATTATTACTGGAAGATGATTTAAGCTTAATCAGTGGACTTTCTTTTGCCTTTAAAAAGCAAGGGTATGAGCTTGATACTGCAAGAACAATCAAAGAAGCACAGGATTTTTGGAAAGAGAGAAAATATGACATGCTTGTCATAGATGTAACGCTTCCTGATGGTTCGGGATTTGATTTTTGTAAGGAAGTGAGACAAGCTTCCAAAATCCCTATCATCTTTTTAACTGCGCTGGATGATGAAATGAATACCATCATGGGATTAGACATCGGCGCAGATGATTATATCACCAAACCTTTTAAATTAGGAGTGTTATTATCAAGAATCAATGCACTGCTTCGAAGAGCAAAAGATTTTAGTTCAGAAGATACACGGTTATGTTCTAATGGCATTGAGATAAATTTGTTGCAGGGACAGGCTTTAAAAGGTAGTGAATGTCTGGATTTGACAGCCGGAGAATATAAACTGCTATGCCTTTTTATGCAAAATCCCAATATTGTGCTTACAAAAGAACAGATATTAGATAAGCTTTGGGATTGTGAAGGCAACTTTATTGATAATAGTACCCTTACAGTATATATCCGAAGGCTGAGGATGAAGGTAGAGGATAATCCAAGCGAGCCGCAAATGCTGGTAACCGTCCGCGGCATGGGGTATAAATGGGTAGGATAGAGTTATGAGAATATTAGCAAATAAGGATGTAAAACGATTTTTTTGTCTTATAGTATTTTTTTGGCTTCTATCTGTAGTTGCATCACAGGGAGTGATTTATTTTGTATTTCACAGTTTTTCCTGGCTGCTGTTATTGTTATCTGTATTGCTTGCCGGCTGTATTCTGACAACATGTTACTGGTACTTTAAAAAGCAGGATGACATTATGGAAAAGGCTGTATCACAAATTGACTCTGTTATTTCAGGAAATGTGGATACTCGTATTTCCTGTGATGAAGAGGGAGAACTTTACAGATTGTTTCATAGTGTCAATACGCTTGCAGCGATATGTAACGCACAGGTAGAAAAGGAAAGCAAAGAAAAAGAAAATATAAAAAATACAATATTGGACATTTCCCATCAGTTAAAAACACCTCTTGCAGCATTGAATATCTATAATGGTATTTTGCAGGAAGAGGCAGGAGAAACAGAAGAACTGCAACAGTTTATTTCCTTGTCAGAGCAGGAACTTGACAGAATAGAGATGCTTGTACAGAATTTGCTAAAGCTTGCCAAATTAGATGCAGGAACTATTTTACTTGAGAAAAAGAAAGAAAATGTAGCAGAGATGATAAGGGATATCGAGCTTCATTTCAGATATCGGGCAAAACAGGAAAAAAAGGAAATCAGGATAGAGGGACCGGAGGAGGTTTTCCTATACTGTGACCGTGATTGGCTGATGGAAGCAATCGAGAATCTTGTGAAAAATGCTCTTGACCATACAAAAGAAGGGGATTTTGTAAGTATTTCATGGAAACAGCTTACGCCAGTCGTGGTGCAGATTGTGGTCAAGGACAATGGGTGTGGTATTCATCCGGAAGACGTATACCATATCTTTAAAAGATTTTATCGCAGTCGTTTTTCCAAGGATAAGCAGGGAATTGGTTTGGGGCTTTCCCTCACAAAGGCAATTATTGAAGCGCATCATGGGACTATTGAAGTAGACAGTGAACTGGGCAAAGGAAGTATATTTGAAATTCAATTTTTAATGAATGCTGAATAGAACGTGTTATATGAAATCCTACAAAATTGTAGGATTTTTGTAATTTTGTTGTAGGATTGGAATGTTATGCTTCCATTATCGTATAAAGAGAAGAAAAAGAGGTGTAAGACTATGAATTTAGTGGAAGTAGAGTCATTATCAAAAACATACGGAAAAGGAGAAACAGCAGTACATGCTCTGAAAGATATCAGCTTTGCGGTACCCAAAGGAGAATTTGTGGCAATTGTAGGAGAGTCAGGCTCTGGAAAGACTACACTTTTAAATATGCTGGGAGCGCTGGACAGACCTCAATCAGGAAAAGTCAGAATAGACGGAAAAGATATATTTACCATGTCAGAAAAGGCATTGACTGTCTTCAGACGTAGAAATATCGGGTTCATTTTTCAGGCATTTAATCTGATACCGGAATTGACAGTAGAACAGAATATGATTTTCCCGGTTTTACTGGATTATCAAAAACCGGATAAAGCTTATTTGGAAGAGCTTTTGGAAGTTTTGAATTTAAAAGAAAGACGTCATCATCTGCCAAGTCAGTTGTCAGGTGGACAACAGCAAAGAGTAGCCATTGGCAGAGCACTTATGACAAGACCAAGTCTCATTTTGGCAGACGAGCCAACCGGAAATCTGGATTCAGCAAACAGCCAGGAAGTAATTGCACTATTAAGAGAAGCATCCAGAAAATACGAACAGACGATTATCATGATTACACACAACCGTAGCATCGCCCATGCAACAGACCGAGTGCTTCAGGTACGTGATGGTATGCTGACTGATTTAGGGAGGTATTCAGAATGAAAAATTATCTAAGCTTAGTCCCTATAGAGGCAAAGGTACATCGTAAGCAGAATCTTTTGACGGTATTTTGTATTGCTTTGGCAGTGTTTTTGGTAACCGGAGTATTCAGTATGGCTGATATGGCTGTTCGTATGGAGGACCAGAGACTAAAGGAGAAACATGGGTATTGGCATATTTCTGTGCAGGATGTATCTGAGGATACCATAGAGCAAATGAGAAAGGAGCCTCAAATCAAGGTAATTGCTGCCTATGATGTGGTAAATTATCATTTTGAGAAAGATTACCGGATACAAAATAGGCCTGTAACCATTGCGGCAGCAGATGAAAATTTTGATAAAATTGTGAATTTGGATATGCTGGAAGGCACGTTTCCCCAAAATAGTTCTCAAATCATTCTGACGAGGAATGCCAAAGAACTGCTAGACCTTCAGCTTGGAGAAAAAATCACTTTACAGACGCCTGTTTGCGAGATGGAATATACCATAACAGGATTTATGGAGAATACAACGAATTTATTGAAGAATGATGCCATTGGTGCATTTATTTCCTTAGATGCATTGAGGGAAATCTGTATGAAAAATCAAGAGGAGCAGCATTCGGTTTATTACATATGTTTCCGGGATGGCATTGGTCTGAAACAGCATATTCAGACATTTCAGGGAAAATATGGTCTGACAAAAGAAAACTCTGGAGAAAATGCCGCAATACTGGGAGTACGGGGCATCAGTGACAATAGTTATTTTGTTGGATTATATGGTGCTGCTGCATTTTTAGTGGTTTTGGTGTTAATGGCAGGTGTATTGATGATTGCAGGCAGTATGAACAGTAATATCGCAGAACGCACCCGGTTTTTTGGAATGCTTCGGTGTATTGGAGCCAGTAAACAGCAGATTATGCATATTGTGAGACGTGAGGCACTAAACTGGTGTAAGCTTGCAATTCCTATGGGAGAAGTGCTTGCTGTACTTGGCACTTGGGGAATTTGTGCTTTTCTACGTTTTCGAATTGGAGGGGAGTTTGCAGGTATTCCAACGGGTGAAGTGAGTATTGTAGGATTACTGTGTGGAGCAATGGTTGGAATCATTACGGTTCTTTTGGCAGCCCATGCACCGGCAAAGAGGGCCGCAAAAGTATCTCCTGTGGCAGCAGTAACGGGAAATGGTAGTGAGATGAAAAAGGTACACAGTGCAGCCAAGACAAAACTATGGAAAGTAGACACAGCACTTGGCATTCATCATGCAACCTCTTCTAAGAAAAATCTGATACTGATGATCGGTTCTTTTGCACTTAGCATCATTTTATTTTTAAGCTTCTCCGTTATGATAGATTGGATTGGTCATGCGCTAAATACCCTAAAGCCATATACGTCAGATGTGACTGTGGCAGATGCGGCTTATGACGATACAATTTCCAAAGATATGGCAAAACAGGTGTCATTGATTTCAGAAGTAAAAAATGTATATGGAAGAATGTATCAAAGCTTACCGGTAGAAACTGACAAAGCTGTCAATCAGGTAGATTTGATTTCTTACGAAGAAAAGCAATTTGCCTGGTCAGAAGAAGAATTACTTTGTGGTGATATTTCTAAGGTAAGTGAACAAAGTGGATATGTTATGACAGTTTTTGAAAAAGGTAGCCCCTTTGAAATAGGTGACACACTTGTCATAAATGGAAAAGAACTGGAAGTGGCTGCCATTTTATCAGACAGTCCTTTTAGCAGTACAGATATACCAACCGTTATCTGTTCGGAAGAAACCTTTTATCAGATTACAGGAAAAAATGAATACGCTTTGATAGATATGCAGCTGACAAAAGAGGCAAATGATGAAACAGTAAGCCAAATCCGTGCTCTTTTTGGTGATACTTACAAAGTCAGAGATGCGCGTGCGGCAAATCGGGAAGTGAACAGTACGTATTATGCTTTTTCATTTCTTGTCTATAGCTTTCTTGCTCTGATTGCAATGATTACGATTTTTTACATTATGAACAGCATTTCCATGAGTGTGTCGGCGCGCATGAAGCAATGTGGTATGATGCGTGCAGTTGGCATGGATGAAAGACAGTTAATCAGAATGATTGCAGGAGAAGCGTTGACTTATGGCATATGTGGTTGTATGGCAGGTTGTGCAATTGGTTTACCTGTTAACAGATTTTTCTATACCAGATTTATTACAAATTATTGGGGAACCACATGGTACATTCCAGGTGTGGCGCTTTCTATTATTATAGGACTGACTTTGCTGTCAGCAGCTATTTCCGTGTATCGACCTGTAAAACGCATACGGGAAATGACCATCACGGATATCATTCATGCATTATAAGCGGGAGTGCGTGAAATGTTGCAAAAATGACCCGAACGGTCAAAAATAGTCTGAAAAATATGCTATTATACTCATACAGACAGATAATAGTAGGTGCATAGCATCTCAAGGACGCATGGCTGTAGTGTTTTAAAAGGAAAGGAATGAAGCAGTATGAAAAAAAGAATTATGGCAACTATGATGGCGATGATGTTAGTATTTGCATCATGTATGTGTGTAACAGCAGCTCCTGCAACCAAAACAACATCTAAACAGACTACTGATACTGTTCCGGTAGAGGAATTCACATTATTAGACTTAACAGAGGATATGATTGATGCTGGAATGTATGCAGAAAAAGGTACAGTAGAAATAGTTATAGCATTGTTTACATTAGACACTGAGCAGTACCTGTCTGTAATGTTGTTTGACGGTTCAGATAATTCTGCCGATGTATTATGTGGTGTTGTGGATGCTACCAATACAAAGGTAACAAATAAAGATACACATACAGTATTTACTGATATTGTAGATGTGTATACAGGAGACACATTCTCACTTACCATTGATGAAAGCGCAAAGCCATATGTAATGGATCCAACCGGTACGAAGTATAATGCAGAGAATATTACAGCAGAGGATACAATCGACTTAATGGCAGCAATTTTAGCATTAGAGGGAACAGATTATTAATGTTTTTCGTTTATTCCAAATAAGATGATGTGAGAGCTGTGAAAATTTTTTCACAGCTCTTTTTTGATATTTGGATTACTAAAAATTTGTTGCTCCAAAGTTCAAAAAAACAGGCAAAATTGATTGAAAAGTAAGAATCTGTTAAAATAGAATAACACAAAAGAAAAGTTCATCAACCGAAGGGGATAGAGAGGTGGAAAAATGACATATATGACATTAAGGATAATCAGATATGCAATTACGCTATTGTTTGGAGTAATCTCCACATGTGCTTTTTCAGGATTATTAAGGACGAAAAAGGATATTTTTAAGGTTGGAGAAATCTTTGTTGTTTTAGAAATCATTCAGCTAATCATTGGAATGATGATTGGATTTGAATCTACCATAGCGTTTTATCCTCTTCATACGCACTTGGTATTAATATGTATACTTGTCTATAAATTTCGGATAAAGTTTTTGAATGCGTTGTCTTATACCTTGATAGCCTATATGTGCTGTCAGATTCCTGCCTGGGTATCAAGCTTATTTTCCATTAATCATGGGAAATTGGCTTATGCTGAATATCCCTGTTATGTATTTATGGTAGTGCTGACTTTGTATTTTATTATGAAGTATGCAGCCTGGCCAATTTATGAGCTGATACAGAGTTCTACGAAAATGACACTTATTTTTATCATTGTGCCGCTGACTTATTATTTGTTTGACTATATTACTTCTGTCTGGACCCGGCTTTTATACTCAGGCAATTATCAGGTAGCACAGTTTATGCCACTTGTAATATGTGTTGCGTATTTGGTTTTTGCAGTAGCGTATAGGAATGAACAAACAAAGAGAATAGGAGCGGTCTGGGAAAGAACGATTTTGGCGAATGAGTTGAAGGCTGCAGAGAATGAGATTGAGAATATGAAAGCTATGGATCAGATTACAAAAATGTATCGTCATGATCTTAGGCATCATTTTTCCTTCCTCTTGCATTTAGCAGAGCAGGGAGAAATCCCCCCAATAGTAGATTATATCAAAGAAAACATAGAGAATATTAATGCTATTACTCCGCAAAAATATTGCGATAATGAGATAGTAAATTTGATTTTGTCCAATTTCGCAAAAATCGCAGATGAAATGGGAGTAGACTATGATTTTTCTATTGATTTTCCGAAGAATCAGCCACTGAGTAATACAGAGATTTGCGTTTTGTTTTCAAATATAATGGAAAATGCAATGACTGCGATGAAAAAAATTCCCCAAGAGCAAAGGACATTCCGTATAAAAATCAGGGAGTACAATAACAACATGATTATTACTGCTGATAATACATATGATGGAGATGCTGTTATCATTGAAAAGGTACCATCCACCAATGAAAATGCGCATGGTTATGGCACAAAATGTATTATGTCTATTGCACAAAAATATAATGGTTTTTCAGATTTTAAAAGTGCAGATAAAATGTTTCAGTTAATGGTTGTGATTCCGTTAACTATTTGATAACGGCCCGTAAAAATGACATATATGTCTCTTTTACCTGCTTTTGCAGATTCCGCGAAATTGGAATGGTAACATCTGACAAAGATACAAACGAATGATTGGAAAAAGATTTCATCAGGCTCATGTTAATGATATAGGAGCGATGAACCTTAATAAATTCCTCGCGACACAATAGGGCTTCTTCATAGTCAGATAATTTACCTGTTATGGATTTTACCGTTCCGTTGGTCAGATGAAACTGTAAGGTTTTGTTGTTAATCTCTACAGCTTCAATTTGAGTAAATGGAAGAAGAAGCATAGCTTTTGAAGTCTTAATTGCCAAGGAGTCGTTTGGCGAGGATAACTGTGAGCAAATGGTATCCAAAGCTGCAAAGAGGAGCTTTTTATCAATCGGCTTTAGCAAATAGTCTAAGGCCTTTATGCGATAACTTTCTACAGCATATTCCGGACTTGATGTCAGGAATATGATTGGAATTTGATTACTATTGTTTCGAATTTCTTTAGCTGCTTCCATACCTGTTGTATCAGGCATAATGATATCCATGAGAAGTGCATCATATTTTTTTGTATGGAGAGCAGTGAGTAATTCTGTGGCTGTTTGAAAACTGTCAAACAGGATAGGCTCACCGGAAGGGGTACGGTATTCAATTAGAAATGATTTTATTATGGTCAATTCCTGAAGATTATCATCGCAAACAGCAAGTGTCATACAACTATGCTCCTTTTTGTTTTTATTGCGCAGTAAGTGTGCATATCTGCTTAGTTACCTTGTATTTTACTATAATACGGATGGTTAGACAACAGACATACAATAATCTGAGAAATCAAAAAAGTGCTAAGTCAAGGTAAAATCTTTGACTTAGCACTTTTTGTCAAAATGCACAAAAATGCAGGATTAGAAGATGACAAATATACAAAAAGATGACTCGAATGTCATCGCTTTGAACTTAAAAAAATAAAACATAGCAATATTAGATAATTACAACGCAATATTTAAGGAGAATTTATACAAGATTACAGATAAAATAACTTTGATATGATTGGCCAATCATGGATTACTTTTAGGAAGGGAGTAGAATCTTGTGGTAAGTAAAAAGAAATGGGCGAAACGGGGTAGCCGAGTATTTTCTGCGATACTTGCAAGTGCCTTAGTTTTGAATAGTGGAGCATTTGAGATGGTCCGAGCAGCAGAATTATCTGAACCTATTGCAAGTATTTCGAGTGTCGAAGAAGGAGTAGCAGAGGAAACAACAGACACAGAGGAATCTAAGGAGAAAAATCAGAAAACACAGGAAGATGAAGAAACAGAAGTAGCGGAAACAGAGACAGAAACAGAGACGGAGACAGAAACAGAGACAGAGACGGAGACGGAGACAGAAACAGAGACGGAGACAGAAACAGAAGAAGAAACAACAGAAGAACAGACCGTGATAGAAAAGGAAGCTGTTGCAAAGGCTGCTACCTTTGATCATAGTCAGGATACAGATACGAAAAAAACATATTCTCCTGAAGAACTTGAGGTTGGACAGAATTGGGGAGCGACTGTTTCAGAAAAGGATAACATTACAACATATCAGTTTGAAAAGCAGTATAGCCAGATTAGTTATAAGTTACCGGAGGCTGTGGATGCATCCAGAATTGAAAAGGTCATTTGCAACCTGACAGCTGGAGAAGCAAAATATTTCTCTATGAAATTCTTAAATGAGAAAGGATTGGATGGAGAAATTGGCGTAGCGTATGGCACTAATTCGATTGATATCAGTAAGCTGGATAGCTCTAAAGGAGAGGCAAAGGATATTCAGGCTATTGGACTCATGAATCTTTACGAAGGAGAGTATCAGTTCGCCATTGAAAGCATTACCTTTATCCTTACAGAAAAAGAAGCAGAGGATGAAAAAGAAAAGACTTTTAAAGTCTCTGATTTAGAACTCGCAGCAAATTGGAATGTAGAAATGGAAGAAGTTGAAGATGGGACTGCTTTCAAATTTACAAAGCAATATGGTGCTGCAAGCTTTATGGTTCCTGAAAGTGTAGAACCAAATAAGATTGAAAAAATCATTTTTAGCGCATCAGACAGTTCGAAATTATCTGTAAAGTTTTTCTCAGATAATGGTATGCAGAATGAGATGGCAGTAGCTTATGGCAGCAATCAGCTTTCCGCTGATGCCATAAAGGAGGGCTCTGCAGCAGATATTATGACGATTGGAGTTATGGGCTTGGAGGAAGGCTTCGAAACAACAATTGATACAGTTACTTTTATCTTAGGCGATGGAAAAGAGGTCGAAGTAGATAAGTCTATTGGAGATTTGACCAAGGACTGCTTTAAGTCAGCTGCCAATAATAATCCAATCGTAACACAGCGTTACAGTGCTGACCCAGGTGTTATGGTATATGATGACACTGTTTACATCTACTCAACAAATGATATCTATGAGTATGATGCAAAGGGTGCGATAAAAGAGAATGGATATGGTCTGATTAAGACAATCAACTGTTTCTCTTCTACAGACCTTGTAAACTGGACAGATCATGGAGCAATTGAAGTAGCTGGAAAAAATAATGACGCAGGTGCCGCAAAATGGGCAAATAATTCATGGGCTCCTTGTGCAGCACATAAGACCATTAATGGCAAGGAGAAGTTTTTCTTATACTTTGCTGATAATGGAAGTGGAATCGGTGTGTTAACCTCTGACAGTCCTACAGGACCTTGGGTAGATCCATTAGGAAAGCAGTTGATTTCCCGCAGCACACCAACCTGTAACACCGTAGAGTGGTTATTTGATCCGGCAGTATTGGTAGATGATGACGGTTCGGCATATCTCTATTTTGGTGGAGGTGTTCCAAGTGGAAAAGCAGCAGACCCGGGAACAGCAAGAGTAGTAAAGCTTGGTGAAGATATGATTAGTCTTGACGGAGACCCTGTTCAGATTAATCCACCATATTTATTTGAAGATTCCGGTATTAACAAGGTGGATGGAAAATACATCTACAGCTATTGTTCTAACTGGAATTGTGCAGATGGTTTTGTAAACGGTACAATCGAATATATGGAAAGCGATAGTCCGATGGGACCATTTACCTATAAGGGTGAGTTATTCAGAAATCCATCTACCTTCTTTAACGATGGAAATGGAAATAACCATCATAGTATGTTTGAGTTTAAGGGACAGTTATATCTGGCATATCATGCAAGAGCATTGGAATTAGGTGCAATTGGCTCAAATAAGGGATATCGCAGTACACAGATTGATAAGGTAACCTATAGCAATGGTAAATTGGAAAATGTTACCGGAACAATGACAGGCGTGTCACAAGTTGGCTATCTGAATCCATACAAACAGGTAAATGCTACAACAATTGCCCGCCAGAAGGGTATCGAAGTAATTGGTGATTTGAATCCAACCTTAACAGTGACAGATGGTGACTGGACAAGCTTAAAGGGTGTTGATTTCGTAGACGGTTTATCTAAAATGACAATGAATATCAAAGCCGATGAAGATATGACCGTAAAGGTACGTACCGGAAGTGAAACAGGTACAGTCATCGGAGAATTCCAGGTTTCAGCATCAGATTCTTTCCAGAATGTGACAGCAAGCATGAAAAATATCACAGGTGTTAAAAATATCTTCTTCACCTTTGAGGGTAGTGCAGAAGTGAGAAGCTGGAAGGCGGAAGCAGGAAATACTTTCACTTTTGATAAGCTTGAGGTAGTTACATCCTATGATTTAACCACAGATATTTCTGTAGATGGTGCAATTACCATTGCTTATGATAAGAAGTACTCGGAAATCCGTTTTGCTTTACCGGAAAGCATTGATGCAAAAAAGGTAAATAAGATTGTTTTGAACCTTAGTAAAGGTGAAGCAGGTAATTTATCGGTAAAGGCATTGCACAATACAGGTGAAACACAGGAAGAACTGGCGGTTGTATATGGAAACAGTTCACTGGATGTTTCAGCAATGGATGCAAAAGAAAGTTTTAACTGTTTTGGTATCATGTCTATGTCTGATGACCCATGTGAGGTGACAATTAAATCTGTAACCTTTGAAATGGAAGCAGAAAATGACACTTCTGATGATACCGGAATTGAAATGGATATCCCGGATTTACGTGATGCAATCACAGCAGAAATGGGAGATGACTTTATTGTTGGTACCGCAATCTGCTTAAATGAGATATCTGATAAAAAATTAATGGCTCTTGTAACAAAGCATTTTAATGCAGTTACTTTTGGTAATGAATTAAAGCCTGACTGCTTATTAAACAAGAGTACTATCCAGACGGTAACCTTAAATGGTGAGGAAATCGAGGTACCATCTCTTAACTTTAGAAGTCCTGAGAAGATGCTGGAAAAGATTTATAAATGGAATCAGGAGAATCCGGATGACTTTATCAAAGTACGTGGACATGTATTAACATGGCATTCACAGACTCCGGAATGGTTTTTCCATGAGGATTATGATGCAGATAAACCATTAGTAGATAAAGAAACAATGACAAAACGTCATGAATGGTATATCAAATCAGTATTAGAGCATTTTGTTGGAAAAGACAGTAAATATAAAGATATGTTCTATGGCTGGGATGTTGTCAATGAAGCAGCCAGCGATAGTACTGGAACCTATCGAAGTGGAGATGAGAATTCAACCTGGTGGAAGGTATATAACAGTAATGAATTTATCATCAATGCCTTTAGATTTGCAAATAAATACGCACCGGCAAGCCTTGAGCTTTACTATAACGATTATAGTGAATGTGATGCGAAAAAGGTGCCTGCTATTGCAAAGCTTTTAACTGACGTAAAGAATGCAGAAGGAACCCGTATCGATGGAATGGGTATGCAGGGACATTATCATACTACAGATTATCCATCTATTGAGGATTTCAAAACAGCAGCAAGAACCTATGCAAAGATTGTAGGAAAATTGCAACTTACAGAACTAGATTATCAGTGTAGCGCAGATTACGACGGAACAGCAGCTACTTATGATGAAGAAAACATGAAATTAGGCTATCGATATAAAGCCTTTTATGATGCGGTAAAAGAATTAGAGGAAGAAGGAATTGATTTTACCAACATTACTGTATGGGGTGTTGTAGATAAAAACTCATGGCTACAAAATGCAAGCTTTGTAGGTGGTGGTGCAAATGGAAGTAAAAAGCAGATGCCATTACTGTTTGATGATGATTATCAGGCAAAGGCAGCATATTGGGCTTTTGTAGACGACACCAAATTAAAGAGTCCTGCTAAGAGATTTGATATTATCCAGGCCAATGCAAGTGATAATATTTATGAAAGTGGAAATGAGCTTACTTTTGCAGGAGAAAAGGTTAAAGCAACAGCTATTCCTGTATGGTATGAGAATACCATTTACGTACAGGTAGAGGTAGAAGACGAAGTCGAAGATCCTTTCGACCAGGTAAAGGTATATCTTTGCCAGGATGGTACAATCCAGAGAAAGACTGTATCAAGGGCACAGGCAGTGTCAACGGAAAATGGTTATGTTGCAACAGTTAAGTTCACTTGCGAGGAGGGCTCTCTTGTAACTTCAGCTAAAGTGCAGATGGATTTTGTAGTAGAAGATGCTTCTGAAAGCATTGCATACAATGACCAGTCCTTCTCACAGGATAAGAGTGCTGACAGCTATGCAAAGGGTACTATCAAACCATGCTTCTGCATTGCACAGGGGACGATTGAGGTAGATGGCGAGCTTGATGACGCATGGGAGAAGGTAGAACCTACAGAGCTTACTATTAATTTAGGAGCAAATGTTACAGCAAATGCAAAGCTCTTATGGGATAAAGATAATTTATATGCATATGTGAGTGTACAGGATGCAGTTTTAAATGCAGACAGTGCGCAGGTACATGAAAAGGATTCCTTTGAGTTATTTATTGATGAGAATAATCACAAGAGTTCATCTTATGAAGAGGATGACAAACAGTATCGTATCAATTATTTGAATGAGCAGAGCTTCAACGGAAAGAAGTGTACTGCTGAAAACATTCAGTCAGCAACAAAGGTTGTTGAAGGCGGTTATGTAGTAGAGGTTGCTGTTGCATGGACAGATATTACTCCTGAAATCGGAAGTCAGATTGGTCTGGAATTACAGATTAATGATGCCAATGCATCAGGAAAACGTGATGGTACACTGAACTGGTATGACAATTCCGGAAACGGCTGGCAGAATCCGAGCGTATTTGGTACCGCTACTTTAGTAAAAGAAATTGGAAAAGTTGAAATAAAAGCTGATATTCAGTGGAATGTACCTGATTTGAAAGACTCTGTGACAGAGAAATTAGGTGACAATTTCCTCGTAGGAGCAACCATTGGTGGAAAAACCTCTGAGGATGAAAATATCATGGCTCTTGTAACCAAGCATTTTAATGCGGTATCTATTGAAAACGAACTGAAACCGGACGCACTCTTTGGATATGTAAGTGATAAGCCGGAAACAGAAACAGTGGAATTCAATGGTAAAGAATTATTGGTTCCTAAGATGGATTACAGCAGAGCTGAGAAGATACTTGATAAGATTTATGATTGGAACCAGGAGCATCCGGATGAGTATATCAAGGTACGTGGTCATGTACTGACATGGCATTCACAGACTCCTGAATGGTTCTTCAAGGAAGGCTATGTGAAGGCAAATGATTTCGTGGATAAAGAGACAATGAACTTGCGCCATGAGTGGTTCATTAAAACAGTATTAGAGCATTTTTGCGGTGGAGACAGTAAGTATCAGGGAATGTTCTATGGCTGGGATGTAGTAAATGAAGCAGTCAGTGACAGCACGGGCACTTATAGAAATGAAAATGAAAATTCTATGTGGTGGAAATTATACCAAAGCAATGAATTCATTATCAATGCTTTCAGATTTGCTAACAAATATGCACCTGCAGATTTGGAATTATACTACAATGATTACAGCGAATGCAGTGAAAACAAATCTAAGGGCATTGCACAGCTGTTGACAGATGTAAAGAATGCAGAAGGTACTCGTATCGATGCTATGGGTATGCAGTCTCATCATTCAACCAATGCAGGTTCACCATCAGCTGAACAGTTCAAGAATGCAGTAAGAAAGTATGCAGATATCGTTGGTAAGGTACAGTTGACAGAGTTAGACTTTACAACTTCTAACGGCTATGATGGTTCTGTAGCAATGTATGATGCAGAAAATACAAAACTTGCTTACAGATATAAGGAGATTTATCAGGCAATTGGGGAATTACGTCAGGAAGGCGTTAATGTTTCCGGTATGACAATCTGGGGAACCATTGATAAGTATTCCTGGTTAAATGATAATCGAGATGTTCCACAGATTCCGATGTTATTTGATGATGACTATATGGTTAAGCCTGCATACTGGGCATTTGTAGACCCATCTGTTTTAGAGCCTCAGATAAAGGAATTTGATGTTCTGCAAAGTACGGATGGCAGCTTTACCAATGGTTCTGTGATTGCTTTTGCAGGAGAAAAGACATCTGCAACAGTGATTCCAGTATGGAATGAAGAGGGACTTCACTTTAAGGTAAATGTGGAAGATGAAACAGTGAATGAAAATGACAAATTTGTCATTTATATATCTGTAAACAATGTACTGAACAAGGTTGAAGTGCCAAGAGAAAAAGCAAGCAAGACTGTAACAGGCTATGAAGCAACTGTTGATGCAAGTTTAGGTGCACTTACCGTAAACAGCGAGGTTGGTATTGATTTTGTAGTTGTAAACGGTGATGAAAAGGTTGCTTACAATGATTACAGATTTACACAGGAAATCAGCGATAAGTATTATGCAAGTGCCTTAATTAAGCCATTTATGGGAATTAAGCATGGTACTGCTGTGATTGACGGTGAGTTAGATGACAGCTTTGCGAAGGTTGATGCAGTTCCTCTTAAAATTGCATTAGGTGCAAAAGCGGAAGCTTCTGTAAAACTTCTTTGGGATGAAGAAAAGCTATATGCTTATGTGGAGGTAAAGGATGCTGTATTAAATGCAGATAGCAGTCAGGTGCATGAAAAGGACTCTGTAGAAATCTTTATCGACGAGAACAATCATAAAACAACAAGCTATGAAGAGGACGATAAGCAGTATCGTGTAAATTACCTCAATGAGCAGTCATTTAATGGTAAGAAATGTAAAGCAGACTATATTGATTCCGCTGTGAAGCTTACAGAGGATGGCTATGTACTTGAAGCAGCAATTGCATGGACAGACATTACACCTGTAATTGGTAATAAGGTAGGTCTGGAATTACAAATCAATGATGCAGATGCATCCGGTAAACGTATTGGTACATTAAGCTGGTTTGATACAACCGGAAACGGCTGGCAGAATCCAAGTGTATTTGGTACAGTTACGTTATTAGGTACAGAAACAACAGGAGAGGATAAACCAGCAACAAATCCTGGAAACAACTCTTCCTCTTCAAATGATGAGCAGTCTTCTGATACAGCGACAGTTACCGTGACTGTAAAAACATCAAATAACATTTCCGTTATTGATAATCAGGAGGTTCCATTAGCAATGGTTCCGGGTGTTGCTCTTCCGATGTTTGATTTGAAACTGGATTATAAGAAGCAGTTACAGAATGAATTATTGATGAAATATCATGGAAAGAATGCTTTGCTATTCTCAAATCTTGGAGGAGGCATAGGCTTTACCATTCATTCAGAGCAGAATTTTGATTCCAATATTAATATGCAAATAAATAGAAAAGAACTTCCAAATTTTGCGGAAGGATTTGATACAGTAGCTGTATCACCTGTTCAGGAAGCAAAGCTTTCCTTCGAACTTGGATTACATATTAATCTTGGTGCACAGTATGCAGGAAAGACCGCATATATCTTTAAAAAGAACCTGTTAACAGGAGAATATGTGAGAGAATCCATTGTAACTGTAAATGAAATTGGTAACGTTATGTTACAGACAAATGAATTAACAGATGTAATTGTATTGATTGCAAAATAAACTTCATAGAAAGAAGTATAAGCAATTCATCAGACAGGAAAAGGGTAGTTACTCAAGTTGGGTAACTGCCTCTTTTTTTGGAATGAGACGTAAAATGCAGAAAAATTGAAATGGTCAACATACAGCCTGAAAATTATGTTATGATAATCCAGTATACACTGCTATAGCAGTGATACAAATAGTAATGAAAAAGCGTTAGCTTTTTCCAGGTATGAAACATAGAATTTCTTCACGAAAGAGCCTTTGCTCTGAGTGATTAGAAATTCTTTTCATACTACCGCTGCTTGAAAGGAGAGACATAATTTGAAAGCGAAAGTAATAGTAGACAACATTTCTGACGGAAACGTGAAAGGAGAGTGGGGGTTATGTATATTTATAGAATATAAGGATAAGAAGATTCTTCTTGACACAGGCGCTTCCGGTTTGTTTGCAGAAAATGCAGATATTTATGGTATAAATCTTGCGGATGTGGATATGGCAGTTTTATCGCATGCGCATTTTGACCATGCGAATGGAATGGAGAAATTTTTTCAGAAAAATGAAAAGGCGAAGTTTTATCTTCAAGAGTCAGCTGGAGAAAACTGCTATGCAAGGAAACTGATTTTTCCTATGTACATAGGTATTCCTAAGGGAATATTACAAAAATATAGTGACAGAATTATATACGCAACCGGAGATTATAAACTTTGTGATGGTGTATATCTGATTCCACATAAAACATCTGGGCTTGAGAGCGTAGGAAAACGTGAGAAAATGTACATTCATAGTGGAAGAACATGGAAGCCGGACAAGTTTTCCCATGAACAAAGTCTGGTATTTGATACGGAAAAGGGACTTGTGATTTTCAATAGTTGTTCTCATGCAGGTGCAAGCATAATAATCAATGAAGTCAAGTCAACTTTTCCTGATAAACAGGTATATGCATTGATTGGTGGCTTTCATCTTCATAACAAAAGCGAGAAGGAAGTTCGAGAACTTGCAAAAAAAATACGTGATACAAAAGTCAGCTATGTATGTACAGGACATTGTACCGGCAAGAAAGCGTATGCTGTGTTACAAGAGGAATTAGGTGATATGCTGCATCAGCTTCATGTTGGCTTGTCGATGGAATTTTAAGCAAAATAAACGTATCTATTTTGCAAATTTTCCCCTTTTACAAACAGCATTTATATATTAAGATAGTGCATATACAAAAGAAGTTAAGGGTATCATATACGGAGGAAAAAACATGTTATCAATTTTATTTATGATTTTATTAATAGGAGTATTGTGGAAGCTGATTGTCTGGTCTATGAGAGCTGCCTGGGGAATTACAAAAATCGTTTTTTCGATTGTAGTAATGCCGGTTATTTTAATTGTGATGGCACTTGCAGGGCTTGTATATCTTGCGATTCCGATACTTGCTATTGTAGGAATTGTTGCTTTGATTGGTTCTGCAAAGAGTAAATAGTGGGCTAATGTAACATAGGAAGAACTACAAAGAAAGAGGAATATTGAAACTGCATTTGAAGAAACGTTGTCATTTTAATTTACTCTGAAAACCGCTATACTAAGGAAAAGACTTGGTATAGCGGTTTTTAGCATGGGGGTATGACATATATGGCTAGAACAGTGGCGATTGGAATACAGGATTTTGAAAAAATCAGAGAGAAAAATGTATTTTATATAGACAAGACAGATTTTATAAAAGAATGGTGGGAAAATGAAGATGATGTGACACTGATTACCCGCCCGCGTCGTTTTGGAAAGACTCTAAACATGAGCATGGTGGAACAGTTCTTTTCCGTTGATTATGCTAATAGAGGAGACTTGTTTGAGGGGCTTTCCATTTGGGAGGATGAAGCATACAGAAAACTGCAGGGAACTTATCCGGTAATTTTTGTGTCATTTGCAAGGGTAAAAGCTGATAATTACAAAGATGCAAAACGTCAGCTCTTTGCAATCATGAAAGACCTGTATGAGACATATCCGTTCATTCCGAAGGATAATTCCGTATCTGAAATCGCAAGAACAATGAAAGAATATCGACGAGCCGGTCGTGATGATAATGATGCAATCAATGAAACAGATCTGGCACTTTCTATTCATGAATTATCAGGATATTTAAAAAAACATTATGATAAAAAAGTGATTATCCTTCTTGATGAATATGACACTCCTATGCAGGAGGCATGGGTACATGGGTACTGGGATAAGATTGTTTCACTGTTTCGAAATATGTTCAATGCAGCATTTAAAACAAATGCAAATCTTTACAGAGCCATTATGACAGGAATCACAACAGTGTCGAAAGAATCCATTTTTTCCGATTTGAACAATCTTAAAGTAGTGACTACTACATCGGATGAATATGCGACTTCTTTTGGCTTTACTGAGGATGAAGTGTTTGTTGCATTGGATGAATGTGGACTTTGTGATAAAAAGGTTTTATTAAAACGTTGGTACGATGGATTTACATTTGGAAAACATACAGATATTTATAATCCATGGTCAATAATTAATTATCTGGATACTGGAAATTTTGCGACCTATTGGGCAAATACCAGTTCCAACAGTCTTGTCGGCAAGCTGATTCGGGAAGGAAGTCGCAGGGTGAAGGAACGTTTTGGACGACTTTTAAGTGGAGAGTCAATAAAAACACCGATTGACGAGCAGATTGTGTATAATCAGCTTGACGGAAACGAGGAGGCAATCTGGAGTCTGTTGCTTGCAAGTGGTTATCTGAAAGTCATTTCCTATGATGATCTGGCGGCATTGGAATACGGAGCAGAACAGATGTATGAGCTTGCACTTACGAACTATGAAGTGCGACTCATGTTTGAAGGAATGGTACGCGGATGGTTTAGAAACGCAAAGGAAGATTACAATGACTTTATCAGTGCAATGCTTCAGGATGACATGGATGCCATGAATGAATATATGAATAGAGTGGCACTTGGCACATTCAGTAGCTTTGATACCGGAAAAAGACTTTCCGGTGCTGAACCCGAACGCTTTTATCATGGGTTCGTGCTGGGATTACTTGTGGATTTGCAGGACAGATATATCATTACTTCAAACAGAGAAAGCGGCTTTGGCAGATATGATGTGATGATTGAGCCAAGGGAACCGGAGAAAAATGATGCGTACATTCTGGAATTTAAGGTCTTTAATTCCAGAAAGGAAAGCAGCCTTGATGATACTGTAGCTGCAGCTCTTCGCCAGATTGAAGAAAAGCAGTATGCAGCTGAGCTGATTGCACGTGGAATAAAAGAAGAGCATATCCACAGTTATGGCTTTGCTTTTGAGGGAAAGAAAGTATTGATAGGGAAAAAATAACAGATACTGGGCGTGACTCTGATGATATACGGAGTCACGCGCTTTTCATGTGATAGGAAATTGTTCGTATGTACTAGAGTTTGCTGCTGAGCCAACTATTTTTGGGAGCACTTTGCGATTCAGACATTTCACCGGTCCATTCAAATCCTTTTTTCGCAGCAATAACAGCAATAATCTCATTCAAGACAGCCGCTGCAGCAATCGTACCTTGCATAATTGCGGACATTCCGGTGCAGTAGCAAGTGCGATTCCGCCAAAAAGAAATGCCAGATACACAGGAATATCACTGAGCAGAAATATGACATAAAATACACCGGAAACGAGTAGAAAAGTACCTAAAGATTGTGTCAGAGTGGTAACAATCAATGCTTTTCCATAGTCTTTCAATCTTTTCCAGACAAGCTCGGTACCAATCATAAAGCCAACTGCACATTCCAGTACATGAATGATATTTTCATACCAAGCTGCATTTATTAAAGCATCTGGCAGCAGATGCAGAGCATAAGGCCCTAACAGCATTCCAGCAAGCAGCCATCCAAGAATAGCAGGCAACCTTAACTTTGTGACATATTTTCCAATACAAAAGGCTATAATAATAGCCAAAATCCAACGCAAAATGAGTGTTATCATTACTTATTCTTCCTTGCAATACCGTAAAGCATAAAATCTAATATTTTCGGTAAATCTCTTTCATGAAATTTCCTATTTGTGCCATTTTTAAATGTTGTGTTAATGAATGAAAACATAGCTCTACACAGGATAGATAAAGTGCATCTTTATTTTTAAAATTATGGTATAACAGACCCTTTGGAATTCCTGCTTCACAGATGGAATTTAGAGATGCTCCTTTATATCCTTTTGTGCCGAACTCCTGAATTGCTAAAGAGAGGATTCTTTTTTGGTTAATTCTGTTTTTTCTTCTTTTTTCATATTAATAACCATGCCTTTCTCACAACCTGCAAACTTTCAGGTACTTTAGTACCTTGCTTCCCCCGTACTATTGTTTTTTTGCCTTTTTCCTCTGCCCAATTTTCACTTCATGCTACTCTCTAGTCACCCTTACTTGCCTTTTTTTTGCCTTTTCCTCTGTTTTTCGCAATTTCTCCTGATAAAAATGGCAGATGTTTGCCACTGTTTTTGCTTCTTCCCTCTGCCTCATATACCAATAAATTCCTAATAATGAAAAATCATTTATGTTTTTTCACACTACCTTCATATTATAGACCACTCAGTCTATTATATAACAAAGGAAAATGGGAGCTTAGTATAAATTTATCCCTTATTGTTTTTTACTATTCGACATAGTAATATGTTTTACAGATGACATAAGTACCTGGTACACTGTTGATATAATAGGGAGATTTTGAGGAGAAAAGTGATGAAAAAGGCAGTTATTTTTGATATGGATGGTGTAATCTTTGATTCTGAGCAAGCTGTATATCATGGCTGGTTGGAATTGGCAGATAAATACCATCTGATAGATATAGAAAAGATATATAGGAAATGTATTGGCGTTAATTCTGAAATGACAAGACAGATTTTTCTGGATTATTATGGAGAAGATTTTCCTTATGATGAATATAAAGCGGAACAGTCTAAAAAATATCATGAAAGATATGATAATGGGCGTCTTCCAATGAAGCCGGGAATAGAAGAATTACTGATTAGTTTGAAAAAGAAGCAGTATTGGATTGCCATTGCATCATCAACCAGAACAGAGCTTGTTGAAGAACAAATAAAAAATGCCGGATTAAGAGAATATTTTGATGTAATCATTGGTGGGGATATGGTTAAGAAAAGCAAACCGGAACCGGATATTTTCTTGAAAGCTGCGGAATGCTTAGGTGTATTACCGGAAGAAACATATGTGATTGAGGATTCCTATAATGGGATTCGGGCAGCATTTGCAGGGAAGATGATTCCCATTATGGTACCGGACATGCTGGAACCTGATAGTGAGATGAGAGAAAAAGCGAAGTATATTTGTAAGGATTTATATGAGGTTAGAGAGCTGTTGGAAAATTAGGAAAGGAGTTTGGAAAAGGGTGAGTTTTAAATACAGAAGAATAATAGTTGGGCTAGGCATTTGTGCATGTTTGTTTACTGGCTGCGGGCAGGAGATTGTGTCTACAGAGGAAGAGGCGATACAAGAATCTGTGACAGAAACAAGGACATCAGAGCAAGCATCTGCATCTGAGGAAAGTGACACAAGTGTCACAATAAACCTTGAAGATGTGACAGCAGAGCAATTGAAACAGGTTACGATGAGCATAGAAACCATTCAGCAAAATAGTGATTGGGAAGCAATGGAAAAGATGGACTTTATTGTTCTTGATTCTGAAGAGGATGATGTTGTACTTTACGGACGAGGTACTGGCGAAGGAATGATTCTTCGTATAAAAGACGAGATATATCCCATTATGGAAGGGTGGTTGTCACCCAGAGTACAAATACCGGAATTGTATATACAGGATATGGACAAGGATGGAGAAATAGAATATATCATAAAAACGCATGTGAAAACAGGAACCGGTGTATCTGGAGATGATTTGTATGTAATCACGTATAAAGATGGTACCTTCACTATGCATGAGTTTATGGAAGATGACTGGTACAAGCAGCTAATGTCACAGCTTTCATGGGATTATGATGAGGAGTATGACACAGTAGAGGTGTATGTGGATGGAACATTTTCGGGAGCAACATTGTGCCTTGCAAAATTTTTGGAGGAAAATCAAGTATCATTTCAAGATTTATGCTTTGGAGATATTATGGAGTTTGTCTGCCATGATGAACAGTGGTATTTGTGGGTACAGGGCGGCATTATTGTGGGAGATTGGGTAACACCTCAGTATGAATATGGTATAGATATTCTTGCTCCCTTTTCCTATTCTGCAGATGGTACGTTTACGCTTGGCGAAATACAGGTGACTGCAAGAAATGAATACGAGGAAGAATAATGTATATAAGCTATGAGAGTAAAAGGAGGATAAACATATGCATAACGTAGTGAAAGATTATCGTGATAATGATGTATTAAGAAAAAGTTTTAATGAATTAGCCGGAAAGACCTTTGGAATCAATTTCGAGGACTGGTATCAGAATGGCTTTTGGACAGATAAGTACAATCCTTATTCTATCGTAATAGAGGAAAAGGTGGTTGCAAACGTTTCGGTAAATCAAACAGATATGTGTTTTGATGGTAAGGTAAAACATTTTATTCAGCTTGGAACAGTCATGACGGATGAGGCATATCGAAATCAGGGACTCATCAGAGAAATTATGGAGCAAATTGATGCAGACTATCAGGGAAAGGTAGATGGCATGTATCTTTTTTCTAATGATAGCGTAGTGACTTTTTACCCTAAGTTTGGTTTTCAAAAGGGAGCAGAATATCAGTATACGAAGAAGATAACAAACAAAGGGAAAAATCAGTTTGAAAAAATAGTTATGGATAATGCGACTGCATGGAGACAGTTAGAGAATGTCATGGAGCAAAGCGTATTCCACGGCAGGTTTGATATGGTAAATAACAAAGAACTAAACCTAGATTATTCACGGCACAGCCGTGTAAGTGGCTGAAAGCCACATAGTTA
>CAMBAN010000014.1 GCA_945864145.1 uncultured Lachnospiraceae bacterium
GCCTCTTCATCAGTCAAAAACCTCCTGGTATTGGCAAATACAAAACCGATGTAATCCGGCTTGTAAAGATTGACTGCCTCTACATCATCTAATGTTTTTAATCCGCAAATCTTTACCTTAGTCATGCTTTGATACCCTTTAATTCATCTAACATCTCTCTCTTATTTTCGCTTCTCATCAGTGTTTCTCCGATTAAAACACCATTAACGCCCGCTTCTCTTAATACCTGGATATCCTCTGCTGTTTTTATTCCGCTCTCAGCAACAAACAAAATATCTTTTGGAACCAGATTTCTCAATCTTACGCTATTGTTAATATCTACCGTAAAATCCTTCAGGTTTCGATTGTTTACCCCAATCATTCTTGCTCCTGCTTCGAGTGCACTGTGTACTTCCTTCTCATCGTGTGCCTCAACTAAAGCAGAAAGCCCAAGATCATCACAGATTGCCTTATATTTTTTTATCGTTTCTGTATCTAACAGGGCTGCAATGAGTAACACACAGGATGCACCTAAGAGCTTTGCTTCATAAATCAGATACTCATCAATGGTAAAATCCTTACGAATAGTAGGGATACTTACTGCTTCATTAATTTCCTTTAAATACCGGTCGCTGCCTTTAAAATAATCCGTTTCAGTCAGCACTGAGATACAGCTTGCTCCTGCTTTCTCATAATCCTTTGCTATTTGCAAATAAGGAAAATCCTCTGCAATGATGCCCTTCGATGGAGAAGCCTTTTTTACCTCACAGATAAAGCTGATATCTCCTTCTTTGATTGCCTGTTCAAAAGGGAAAGTATGTACGCCCTCCTTTTTTGCCAGAGCAAGCGCCTGCTCTTTTACGACTTGCAAAGGAACTTGTGCTTTTTTCTTTTCTACTCTGGTGCGTGTTGCCGCCGCCAAATCATCAAGTATCATTTCTTTTCTCCTGTTTTCTATGCATTGGTAAGCTTTACAAACTCCTGAAGCTTCTCATAGGCCTTACCGTTTGCCACTGTTTCTCTTGCAACTTTAATACCTTCTGCAATAGAAGAAGCACCGTTCATTAAGTAAATACCTGCACCGGCATTTAATAAAACAGCCTCTGCCTTTGCATCTGTACATTCACCCTTTAAAATGCTCTCTGCAATCTTTGCATTTTCTGCACCATCTCCACCGACCAAATCACTCTTCTGACATCTGGCCATACCAAACTGCTCCGGTGTAATCTCATATTTTGTAAAAGTACCATCCTTTACTTCCATTACTGTTGTCGGTGCACTTAATGATATTTCATCTAATCTGTCCTGTCCGTAAACAACTAATGCTCTCTTCACGCCAAGCTTATCTAATACATGTGCCATTGGCTCCACTAAATCTTCGCTATATACGCCAAGTAACTCTACATTAGCACCTGCGGGATTTGCAAGAGGTCCTAAAATATTGAAAACAGTTCTGATGCCAAGCCCCTTACGAACAGGTCCTACAAATCGCATTGCTGCATGATATTTCTGTGCAAACATAAAGCAGATGTTGGCTTCCTTTAAAATCTCTGCATTTTTTTCTGCCTCTAAATCAAGCTTTACGCCTAATGCTTCTAAACAATCAGCTGCACCGCTTTTGCTTGACACACTTCTGTTACCATGCTTTGCAACCTTGTAGCCTGCTGCCGCAACAATGATACTTGCTGTTGTACTGATATTTATGGAATTGGCACCATCTCCACCTGTACCAACGATTTCCAGTACATCTCCCTCAACAGGTACTTTAGTGCCATGTTTTCTCATTCCTTTTGCAAAGGCAGTAATTTCTTCTACGGTTTCTCCCTTCATACGAAGAGCTGTTAAAAATGCAGCCATATTCATTTGCTCTGCAGTACCATCCATAATTTCATCCATGACCTGTTCTGCTTCTTCTTCTGTTAAATTCTGATTATCCACTACTTTTTTGGTTGCTTCTACTATCATATTGTTTTCCTCCATCTATTTTTGTGACACATGTGTCGTTCTGTTACTGTTTAAGGAAATTTTCCAGCATCTGTTTTCCTGTCGGAGTCATAATGGATTCCGGATGAAACTGCAATCCATAGATTGCTGCGTCCTTATGCTGCACTGCCATAATCTCTCCCTTTTCATCAACAGCTGTTACTTCTAAGCAATCCGGAAGAGAATTTTTATCTGCTACTAAAGAATGATATCTTGCTACCGTTAGTTCCTCCGCAAGCCCCTCAAATATCACACTCTTATTATTTACCTTTACCTGGCTTTGTTTTCCATGCATCAGCTCCGGTGCATAAGTAATTTTTCCACCAAGTGCTTCACAAATAGCCTGATGCCCCAGGCAAACGCCAAGTACAGGAATTTTTCCTGCTGCCGCCAACAAAAGCTTTTCGATAATACCTGCATCAGCCGGTTTTCCGGGTCCTGGTGACAAAATGATGTGCGATGGTGCTTCCTTTAAGATTTCCTCTACTGTCTTTTCATCATTTCGAATCACCTGCAATTCTTCTTTTCCCTCAAGTAATTCTCCAATCATTTGTACCAGGTTATAGGAAAAACTATCATAATTATCCACAAGTAAGACCATTATTTACACACCTCCTCAACTAATCTGATTGCCTCGATTACAGTTCCTGCTTTATTTGCACATTCCTGATATTCGCTTTCAGGAACGCTGTCTGCAACAATACCTGCGCCAGCCTGCACATATACCTTTTTGCCTTTTTTTACAGCAGTTCTAATGGCGATGCAGACATCCAGGTTACCACTAAAATCCATGTATCCAATCGCTCCGCCATATACCCCTCTGGAAACAGGCTCTAATTCATCAATGATTTCACAGGCTCTGAATTTCGGTGCTCCGGAAAGTGTTCCTGCCGGAAGCAATGCCTCTACGGTATCACTACAGGTTTTTCCCTCTGCCAAAGTACCTGTAACAGTACTTGCAATGTGCATTACCTTGGAAAATCTGTGGATTGCCATGTAGTCCTCTACCTTAACACTACCGTACTCCGAAATTCTTCCTAAATCGTTTCTTGCAAGGTCTACTAACATATTGTGCTCTGCACATTCCTTTTTATCTGCTAAAAGCTCTGTCTCTAAGGCTTCATCCTCTGCTCTTGTTTTACCACGTTTTCTTGTACCTGCTACCGGGAAAGTCATCAACTTTCCATTTGTCAGCTTTACCATAGTTTCCGGTGAAGTACCTGCAATCTGCATATCCTTCATCTGCATGTAATACATGTAAGGAGAAGGATTTGTTGTTCGTAACACTCTATAAGCATTTAACAGACTTCCCTCATAATCCGCTTCAAATCTTCTGGAAATAACCCCTTGAAAAATGTCACCCTCTTTGATGTAATGCTTTGTTTTTTCGACCATATTGCAATATTCTTCTTTTGAAAGATTACAGGTAAACTCGGGAGCCTTCTGTCCTTTTTCATAAGGAATCGGGTCTGTGATGCGGAGTGTTTCGATAAAAGCTTCGATATCTGCTACTGCCTTATCGTAGCCAGCCTTTCCGTCACATGTTTTTGCATTTACAATAATGACAAGTTTATGCATCATCTGGTCAAAGGCTATCAACTTATCAAACATCATCAGCTCAAAATCATTCACATCGTTTTGCTTGATTTTCAGCTTTGGTTCTGCATATTGTATCATTTCATAGGAAAAGTATCCGACTAAACCGCCTGTGAATGTTGGAAGACCTTCAATCTGAGGAGATTTATATTCACGTAGCAGGCTGTCTAACGCTTCCTTTGGTGTGCCCGGAATGATACGGACCATTCCATTTTCTTTTACCTTTACCACACCGTTTTTACAGGAAACGGTAAGCTTTGGATGGTATCCGAGGAAAGAATATCTGCCAAGTCTTCCACCTTCCACACTTTCCAGAAGAAAGAACTGCTGGTCTAATGCAGCAAGCTTTCTCAGTATTAAAATTGGTGTTACATCATCTGCCAGTATTTCCTTGCAGACAGGTACATAAGTATATTCTTTTTCATATTGTTTTGCCTGTTCATAAGTCGGTTTAATCATTTTGTACCTCCATTGCCTGATTTAAATAGAACAAAAAAAAGCTTCTGTCCCAATCATTTTCTGATTAGGACAAAAGCTTATAAATTCGCTTCTGCGGTGCCACCTAAATTGATGCATATTTATACAATGCATCCCCTCTGTACGTACCATCATACGTCTTCCTTTGATAACGGACGGAACTCCCGTTGGGCATTACTCAAATGTCTCTGACATTCTTTACTCCCACCTTCCCAAGTCCATTCCACATTTCGTTAACTGCTGCAATCCCACCATCTGCAACTCTCTGTGAATTAAATCTGAAATATGTACTCCTCTTGGTCATTAGTTTCATGTGCATATTTATAAATTTTCTAACAACTTCTTGTTACCAATCATAATTCCAAAACAAGAATATGTCAAGCAGAAATTTGTATTTTTTTGTATTTTATACGAATTTTAATAAATCCGATACTTCTTTTCTCTTTGGTGCTGCAGGCTCTTCATCCGGATATCCGATAGAAATGAGTGCCGCCACTCTTTGTCCCTCTTCTAAGCCAATAAGTTCTGCTACCTTACTGTCATCAAAAATACCCATGATAACAGAACCGACACCCATGTCATGTGCTGCAAGACAGAAGGTCTGGGTAGCGATACCTGCATCAAATACCTCCCAACGATCTTCCTTGCTGGTCGTATAAGAGCCATCTTTTTCATAACCGCTTCTACCGTGTACAATTGTCACTACTACAAGTGCAGCCGCCTTTGTAATCGTACCTGTGTTATAAGAAAAACCAAGTACCGCATCATTAGCAATCTTTTCCTGAATAGCCTTATCCTCTACCACTACGTATCTGACTACCTGTGTATTTTTCCAGGATGGTGCATAAGAGGCTTCCTTTACGATTTTCTCCAACACCTCATGTGGTACCGGTGTGTCCTTAAAGTTTCTGATACTTCTTCTTGTTTCAATACACTGTAATGCTTCCATTTGTTTTCCTCCTGTATATTTTTATTTTTGTATTAAGTGTCCCTTCATTTTTTTCCATACGTGGAAATAAGCGGGAATTAAAAATGCATCTGCAAATATCCATGCAAGCGGGCTTGCAAAGCAAGCTGCATCAAATCCAAAGTGTGGCACAAGGAATGCACCTACTAAGGTTCTCGCTGTCATTTCCAGCACACCTGCCGTAATAGCAAACACGCCAAAGCCCATACCCTGTATCATAAATCTGACAATATTCACCAAAGCTAATGGGAAATAGAACAATCCATTTATCCACAGGAAACGCTGTGCCTGTGTCATAATCTCTACTTCACCGGAATCCACAAATAACGTCAGAAGTGTCGGACCTGCAAACTTAATAATTGCAAGAGCGATAGCAGAATAAATGGCTCCTAAAAGGACACAACTACCAAGTCCCTTATGTAATCTATCGAGCTTGTAACCTCCTGCATTTTGTCCGCCATAAGTTGCCATCGTCGAACCCATCGCATCAAACGGACAAACAATGAACATACTGATTTTCGAAGCTGCTGTTACACTTGCAACTGCATTAGATCCTAACGTATTTACTGCTGACTGTAAAATAACGCTGCCGATTGCTGTAATAGAATATTGTAAGCCCATTGGTACACCAGCATTACACAATTCCAGAATTTCTCTTTTCTGCCACTTCCATTCGTCCCTTTTTAAGCGTAGCATATCTACTTTTTTGATAATATAGATTACACAAATCAAACCGGAAATCAACTGTGAAAATACAGTTGCATAGGCTGCTCCTGCTACACCCATGCGGAAGCACAAAATAAATATCAAATCCAATGCTACGTTAAGAACAGACGAAATTACCAACACTATCAATGGAAAACGGGAATTTCCAAGTGCTCTTAGCATACCTGATGTCAAATTATACAAATATGTGGCTGGAATACCTGCAAAGATAATGACGATATACGCATATGAGTATTCCATGATATTTTCCGGTGTACGCATGGCTATCAATATCCATCTGCATAAAAGAACCGTTAACGTTGTCATGACCGCAGAAAAAATAACGGAAAGCCAGACACTGTTTGCCCAAAGCTTTCGTAGTGCCTTATAATCCTTTGCTCCAAAGCGATGTGCCACCGGCAAAGAAAAACCGCTGCACACGCCATTACAAAATCCGATAATCAAGAAGTTAATCGACCCTGTTGCTCCTACGGCAGCAAGCGCTTCCACGCCTAAAAATCTACCTACAATCATGGTATCTACCAAATTGTACATTTGCTGAAAAAGCATACCGAAGAATAGTGGAATTGCAAATGTCAAAATATGCTTCATTGGTGACCCGGTAGTCATATCCTTCGTTGTAGCACTCATACCCTTTTACCTTCTCTGTTTTCTATTTTAAAAATCCGTTTACAATCTGCTCTTCAGCCTCAGCCTCAGTCAATCCCAAAGTCATAAGTTTTGTGAGCTGTTCCCCTGCTATTTTACCAATGGCAGCCTCATGAATCAGGCTTGCCTCTAAATGATTGGCTGTAATTTCCGGAATTGCCTTTACAACAGCTTTATCCATAATAATCGCATCACACTCAGAATGTCCCGCACAAGCGTTGTTACCATTAATTTGTGAATAGAATACCTGCTTCGACTCATCCTTTGCCACAGACCTTGAAATCACATTGGTGCTGGAGCCTTCTCCATCTAAATCCACATAGAACTTTGTCTCCGCCACTTGTGACAAATGTGTCATTATTTTTTCTTTTACGACAAAAGTAGCACCTGCTCCGACTTTTCCCTTAGTCACACGCACTGTAGAGTCCACACCTTTAATCTGTACAGAATCCATTTCCATGTAGCTACCTTCTGCAAGATTTACGATAGTTTCCGGATTCATGATTCTTGCGCCCTTACCATCGCCATCACCATAATGCTTTTCTACATATCTGACCTTTGCATTTTTTTCCAAATAGAAGGTATGGATACCATCATGCTGGCTGTCCTGGTCTCCACAGTTGTGAATACCACAGCCTGCAATGATTGTCACATCTGCACCTTCACCAATGTAAAAATCGTTATATACCAAATCCTTTAGACCTGCTTTTGCAATAATCACCGGAATGTGTACGCTTTCATGCTTTGTTCCCGGCTTGATGATAATATCAATACCCGGCTTGTCCGTTTTTGTAACGATATCAATATTCTCTGTTGTCTTTCTGGCAACACCCTCTCCATCTGAACGAATATTGTAAGCGCCCTCCGGTACCTCGTGTAAATCCGCTATCTCACGCAGTAAATTCTTTTGAATCTCATCCATTGATACATCCTCCTGCCATATGCTTACAGCCTGCATTTCCATTCAAAAGCTGTGGCAATATGTCTTCCTTTTTGCCCTGCGTAGAAATTCTTCCATCTGCAATGACTACAATTTTATCTGCAATATTCAAAATTCTTTCCTGATGGGAAATAATGATAATGGAACCATTAATTTTTTCATGCATTTGCTCAAATACCTGGATTAAATTTTGAAAGCTCCACAAATCGATACCTGCTTCCGGCTCATCAAATACAGAAAGTTTGGTACCTCTTGCCATAACTGTGGCAATTTCAATTCGCTTTAGCTCACCACCGGAAAGGCTGGCATTTACCTCTCTGTTAATGTAGTCTCTTGCACAGAGTCCTACCTCTGAAAGATACTGGCATGCACTCTCTATGCTGACATTTTTACCGGATGCAAGTCTGATTAAGTCAAATACCGTAATACCCTTAAAACGTACAGGCTGTTGAAAAGCAAAGCTAATGCCCGCCTGTGCTCTTTCAGTAATGGACATACCTGTCACATCTACGCCATCTAAAATAATCTGTCCTGAAGTCGGCTGGATAATACCTGCAATCAGCTTTGCCAAAGTGGACTTTCCTCCACCATTTGGTCCGGTAATTGCCGTAAATCTATCATCTATTGTCAGATTAATATCATTTAATATATCTTTCCCTTTCCCATCATCTACATGATAGGAAATATTTCTTAACTCTAACATATATCCTCCACTTATGGTTTATCCACCATTTCCTACAAATTCACTATAAATTATATCCAATTTCCCCTTATATTTCAACCTGAAAGCTGATTTTCTGCACCTTTTCTTCCTGTTCCAGGCTAACTGTGATTTCGCCGCCAAAACGCTGTGCAAGCAGGTTTGCCTGATATAACCCAAGTCCATGTCCTTCTTTATTCTCCTTTGTAGTGAACCCTCTTTCGAAGAAGTGACTGATATCGCTCATTTTTAAATTATTTACCTGGTTTCTTATTCGAAAAACCAGTTTGTCCTCTTTATCATCCAACACCATTTCTATTTCGTTTTTTTCTTCTGTACAGGCCTCTATGGCATTATCTACCAACGTACCTATAATTTCAATCAGTGTATGTTCTGATACCTGCGACAGGATTTCCTGATTTAGTACCTGTACATCAAAGTGAATGTAAGCGGGGGCACTGATGATTTTGCTGTACAAAAAACCGGCCAGTATTTTATCCGATATACGAAGTAATGCAATATTACATCGACTGTTTTCTTCATAAATTTCTTTTCCATATGCAGACTGTGCTTTGACAAGTTCATCATAGTTATTCATTGTCACATGCATATTCAAAATCGCATTCATATGATTGTCAAACTCATGCTGACGCATACGGATATTCTTGGTCAGCTCCTCCAACGGTTTGATATAGAGCTTATAAATTTTTAATTCTTCTTCCTGTTTTCTCTGTATCGCATAATTTTGTCCCCAGTCCCAAAGTCCAAACAAAATCACGAAAATGAGAATCATAAATAAAATAATTACTTTATAATCAAGTGTGTGGCTTAAATACAAATCCACCATTAAGTACACAGATACAAGCAGAGCCAGCATACAAAAAATACGATACAAAAATTTTCTTCCTATCTCAGCCATTTAATCTTCTCCTTACTTCCTTTTTGTAAGTAACGCCTATTTCTATCTGTCCACACATAGTCAGCTTTATCATTCCATTCACATAGTCTACATAGTCAATAAATTCCTGATTTACTACATACATGCGATGACACTGAAAGAATCGTTCCTCTGGCAGTTTTTCCAAAAGCTGCTTAATACTGGTATAAGGTACTCGTAGCTCTTCTTTTTTCATCATCAGGCAGACTCCTCTTGGGATTGCCTTTATATATACAATATCTTTACTGGAAATGCGATAATTAATACCATCTATTTTCACAGTAAGTGACACATCCGTCATATCTCCTGTTTGAAATAAAAGCTTTTTCACAAGTTTCCTGATTTCCTCTTCCTCATATGGTTTCAATATGTACTGGTAGCAATGAAGCTTTCGATAGGAAGCCAGTTCCAGATTGGCAATAGATGTAATCATAACGATAGGGGTAAAGGCGTATCTTCCTATGCTTCTGACTTCTGTCGCAAAGCAAAAACCATCTCGATTTTCCGGCTCTGCTTCCTCTAAATTAATATCCAGCAGAAAAGCTTGAAAGCCTTCTTCTTTTTCATGCAGAAGTTTCCTTGCCGTCTGCAAATCAGACACTGCGCTTACCTGCACATCTTTTGCTACCTTTTCAATCATTTTTTTCAATGTCTGAAGACTGATTGGGTCATCCTCCAGAATTAGTATATTTGTCATATTCCCCCCGATAAACAGGTTTAGGCATCCGGTCTTTTTCAAGTGAGCTAAGACCAGATGCCTTCCTGATTTTCTTTGTCTTTTATTGTTCTTTCATCACTTCTGCAAAGGACTTGGCAAGACCTGCCATACCCTGCAATTCTGAAGGAATGATAATTTTGGTTGCCTGACCGTTTGCAGCCTTTTCAAACGCTTCAAGGCTCTTAATGGTAAGCACTGCTTCATCTGCTCCTGCTTCTTTCAGGTATTTGATACCAATTGCATTTGCTTCCTGAATCACACGAATTGCTTCAGCCTGGCCTTCTGCCTCTTTGATGCGTTTTTCCTTTTCAGCCTCAGCACGTAAAATTGCCGCCTGCTTTTCTGCTTCCGCTTCCAAAATTGCTGATTCCTTTTTACCTTCTGCAACAAGGATGCTGGACTTCTTTTCACCTTCTGCAATAGTAACAGCTTCACGTCTTTCACGCTCTGCCTTCATCTGTTTCTCCATCGCATTTCTGATAGCTTCCGGTGGAATAATGTTTTTTAATTCCACACGATTTACTTTAATACCCCATGGGTCAGTAGCAACATCTAAAGCTGCACGCATGCTGGTATTGATGACCTCTCTGGAAGTCAGTGTCTGGTCTAATTCCATTTCACCGATGATATTACGGAGAGTTGTCGCTGTCAGTTTTTCAATTGCCATGATTGGATTATCTACACCGTAAGCATAAAGCTTAGGGTCAGTAATCTGGAAAAAGACAACTGTGTCAATTTGCATGGTTACATTATCCTTTGTAATAACAGGCTGTGGTGGGAAGTCTACTACCTGTTCCTTTAAATTGACTTTCTTTGCCACTCTGTCAAGGAACGGGATTTTCATTTTTAAACCTACGCTCCAGGTTGTGTGATATCCACCTAATCTTTCAATAACATAAGCTGATGCCTGTGGCACGACACGTACATTGGTTGCTATCAATAATATAATTACAAATACTAAAAATAAAAATACTAACATTGTTCATCCTCCTTATACTCTTCTACCATTAGTTTTACCCCTGATATGTTGATTACCTTTGCCAGTTTTCCTGCCTCGATAATCTTTTCATCGTCAACAGAACGTACCGTCCATTCCTGTCCGTTTACGGTGGCGCATCCTGTTCCTTCAAAGTTGTTTACTGTCTGTGTAATTCTGATTACTTTGCCTGTGACTCCTTCATAGTTGGTCTTCACACGTGTTGCATTTATGTATTTCATTGCAAATGGTCTTGTAAAAACAAGCATTCCAAACGAGATAATCAGAAATACTACAATCTGCACAATCCATCCGCCTCCTAAACAGGAAACAATGGTTGCTGCTAATGCTCCTGCCGCAAACCATATCGTAGTCAATCCGACTGTCAGTATTTCTATCACAATCAATACGACCATGAGTGCAAGCCAAAGCATTGTAGGATTCATAATCATCATCTTTTGTTTCCCCTCCTTTCTCTCTCATTCTCTTCAACCATTTATCAGGTTATGTTCATCATATCGTACAAATGCATTCTTTACAATGGATTTTGCGCGAATAACGTTTTTTTCGTATTGAATATTGTCTGACAACAAAAAAACTGACTGTCGTGTCATAACAGTCAGTTTCTCTTCTCTATATTATGTTTTATACTATTTTCCATTCATATGAATATACTGAATTAAATCCTGCATCATGTTATCAATATTATTGATAATCTCTTCATTGCGTTTAGATGCTTCCACCGTTTCACCTGCATGTGCAGATACCTCCTGCGTAGTTGCCGAAATGGTTTCAATCGAATCTACAATACGTCTGTTTGCTTTTTTAAGCTCATGAATACTCGTTTCAAGTGTTGCCACATTTTCTTTGATGGAAAGAGTATTGTTCTGAATACTTTCAAAGCTGACTGCTGTATGATTGGTAGATTCCTTTTCTTTCTGAATACCTTCCAGCATTTGCTGGATTACTTCTACTACTTCTGAAATTGCTGTGGAAACATTTTCTATCAGTTCTGAAATATTTACAGTAGCATCCTTTGTCTGCTTTGCCATATTGGTAACCTGAGAAGCAACTACTGCAAATCCTCTTCCTGATTCCCCTGCTCTTGCAGCCTCAATGCTGGCATTTAAAGCAAGCATACTTGTCTGATTGGCAATACCACTGATAAGCTTGACAATATTATGCATTTCTTCTACATAGCTGTCTAAATTCTTTAATTTATCTGATACCTCTGCGCCCTTTACTACCGATTCTTCTACCTGTCTGACTAAAACCTCTACGTCTTTGTTTCCCTTACCGATTACGTCTAACGTCTGCTGCATGCTCTCGCCAATTTTATCACTGACATTCGTTACTACATCTACTTTTGTCTGAATTTCTTCTGTTTGAGCTGCCTGTTTTTGTACGGCTTCTGCAGTATTAGACGCGCCTAAGGACAATTCATCCATAGAGCCTCTTGTAATCTTAGTAGATTTATTTAACTGCTCTAACTCATTATAAATACCTCTAATACCATCGTGCATTTTTTCCGACATCATTGTCACATCTTTTAAGGCTTTATCCGCTGCCTCTTTTGCTTCCTCAGCCTCCTCAATTTTTACAAGTGCATTTTCCCTGGATACCTTAGCTGACATGTAGGAAGTTACTGCAATGATACACATAACAAATGCCTGGATTCTTGCATCTGCTGCATCTTCATATCCGAATCTTCCTGTAAAGTAACCACCAATGGCATTAACCATTGTAATGATTACAGTTCCTGTATTTACCATCAAGGAAAGCTTCGTATCATTATATACAGAAATGGCTAAAATCATAGGAACTACAAAAGTAAATTGTACATTATTTATACAGGTAAACTGCGTAACAGAATAGAATATTGCAAAACCAACACAGGCGAAATGCTTAATCATTTCTGTTTCGTGATTCTTTTTCCAGCAGATAACTTCTCCTATCAGAGGTGCAACACCTGTTACCAGATAGGTAACAAACAGCCCTATGCTCATACCGTCATCCCCGAAGCTCCATCCGGCTGACAAAAGCATAAAAATCACACAGATAAAATGTGTAATCATAGCCAGGCGATTATTTCTCGCCATTTCTGTTAAATGATTCTCTTTCATGGTTAACCTCCACAATTTCAATCTATTTTCCTTATGCCTTATTCCAAATTGTCAATTGTTCCAGACCATTTACTTACGGTCTGATCCTGTATGGTCTGATATTTGGGCTGTGCATGTGCTGCCATGAAGATAATGAAAAGTAATATAATGAGCAAAATCAGCCCCTCCAGCCACTTTGAATATCCGTTTTGAAAAAATTTTTCCTTTACTTTCACACAATCATTCCCCTCTATTATCAAGTATTGCAAGAATACTAATGTAATTTTACCATTTATTTTTTCTGTTTTCAATTTTATTTTGTATTTTTCTGTTTATTATATATATTTTTTCTATATTTTTGTTTATTTTTACTGAATTCAAAAAATATAGAGCAATCTATTTTGAAATTAAACTCAAAATAGATTGCTCTATGATTATTTAAGACACTGTCTTGGCACAACGTACCTCAGGCACAGCCTTCCTTTTTACTATAGGATTCCATTTATGAAATTACATCATACCGCCCATACCAGGTGCACCTGCCGGCATTGCCGGAGCGTCTTCTTTAATGTTTGCTACAACAGACTCTGTTGTTAATAAGGTGCTTGCTACAGAGCATGCATTCTGTAATGCACTTCTTGTAACCTTAGCAGGATCAAGAATACCTGCTTCAACCATGTTTACATACTCTTCTTTGTATGCATCAAAGCCATAGCCAACCTCTGATTCTCTTACCTTATTGATGATAACGGCACCCTCTAATCCAGCGTTAGAAACAATCTTATGAAGTGGAGCCTCTAATGCTTTTAATACAATCTTGGCACCAGTCTTTTCATCACCCTCTAAAGTTTCTACTAATTTTACAACTTCCTTAGAAGCATGGATGTATGCAGAACCACCACCGGATACGATACCTTCTTCTACAGCAGCTCTTGTTGCATTTAAAGCATCCTCCATACGAAGCTTAGCTTCCTTCATTTCTGTTTCAGTTGCAGCACCAACACGGATAACTGCTACGCCACCTGCAAGCTTTGCAAGTCTTTCCTGTAATTTTTCTTTATCAAAATCAGATGTTGTTTCTTCAACCTGCTTTTTAATCTGAGAAATTCTTGCCTGGATTTTATCCTTATCACCTTCACCATCAACAATGATTGTGTTCTCTTTCTGTACTTTCACAGATTTTGCACGACCACACTGCTCTAAGGTAGCTTCCTTTAAGTCAAGACCAAGTTCTTCGCTGATTACCTGACCACCTGTAAGGATTGCGATATCCTCTAACATTGCTTTTCTTCTATCACCATATCCCGGAGCCTTAACAGCTACTACATTAAAAGTACCACGTAATTTATTAACGATTAATGTAGTAAGTGCTTCACCCTCGATATCTTCTGCAATGATAAGTAATTTAGCACTAGACTGTACAACCTGCTCTAAGAGTGGAAGGATTTCCTGAATGTTAGAAATCTTCTTATCAGTAATTAAGATATATGGATCATCTAAATTAGCTTCCATCTTATCCATATCTGTTGCCATATATGCTGAGATGTATCCTCTGTCAAACTGCATACCTTCTACTAAGTCAAGCTCTGTTTTCATTGTCTTTGACTCTTCGATTGTAATAACGCCATCTCCTGAAACCTTTTCCATAGCGTCTGCAACCATTTCACCTACTGTCTCATCACCTGCTGAAATGGTAGCTACCTTTGCAATCTGCTCTTTTCCGTTTACTTTAGAGCTCATAGCCTGGATTGCTTCTACTGCAACATCTGTTGCTTTCTTCATACCTTTTCTTAATACGATTGGGTTAGCACCTGCTGCCAGATTCTTCATTCCTTCATTAATCATTGCCTGAGCAAGAACGGTAGCTGTTGTTGTACCATCACCTGCTACGTCATTTGTCTTTGTAGCAACTTCTTTTACAAGCTGAGCACCCATATTTTCAAAAGCATCCTCTAACTCGATTTCTTTTGCAATTGTAACACCATCATTTGTAATAAGTGGTGCACCAAAAGACTTATCAAGAACTACATTTCTTCCTTTTGGTCCAATTGTTACGCTTACTGTATCTGCTAATTTGTTAACACCTGCTTCAAGAGCTTTACGTGCCTCAGCACCATATTTAATTTCCTTTGCCATGATTTTCAATCCTCCAATTTATTTTTCACAGGCCGAATGACCTCTTTAGTGCTCGTATCTGATACATATATTTATTGATTATCTTGCAGTATTCACGACCGAATGGTCATCGACAGTAATTCAGTTTACTGAATTACTGCTAAAATATCATTCTGCTTAACAATAATATATTCTGTATCTTCAATTTTTACTTCTGTTCCTGAATATTTTGAATAGATAACCTGGTCGCCGACTTTCACTTCCATCTTTACTTCTTTACCATCTACAACTCCGCCAGGACCTACTGCAATAACTTCTGCCTGCTGTGGCTTTTCTTTATTCTGTCCCGGTAATACGATACCGGACTTTGTAGTCTCTTCTGCAACTAACTGTTTTAAAACAACTCTGTCTCCTAATGGTACTAATTTCATTTTGAAATCCTCCTTAATTCTATATACTTTAATATCATTGATTACTCTTTTGTGATTAGCACTCTGTCTTATTGAGTGCTAACAGAAATTATAATAGTTTTTTCATACAGCTTATGCAAACCAGATTACCTAATTTTTCCTCCGTTTTCCTTTCTTTTCCTCTTATTATCTTCCATTTTCTTACTTTTTCTTGTTTATATCACTTAATAATTATTTTAGAAATTTATTATTTCTTTAGGAAACAATCCTTTTATCCCTTGCAAAATTCTATATTTTCGATAAAATAAAAGAGTTGATTTAATGTAATATTTTAATAAGAAAGGGTTTGTGACATGATTAGTGCAAACAACGTAACTTACAGAGTAGGCAAAAAAGCATTATTTGAAGATGTCAATATCAAATTCACGGAAGGAAACTGCTACGGATTAATCGGTGCAAATGGTGCAGGTAAATCTACCTTTTTAAAGATTTTATCAGGCAGCCTTGAGACCACAAAGGGTGATATCGTTATCACACCGGGACAGCGTTTATCTGTATTGGAGCAGGACCACTTCAAATACGACGAATACCCGGTTATGGACGTTGTCATCATGGGAAATGCTCGTTTATATGAAATTATGAAGGAAAAGGAAGCCATCTATGCAAAGGAGGACTTCACTGACGAAGACGGTATCCGTGCCAGTGAATTAGAGGGTGAATTTGCAGAAATGGACGGCTGGGAAGCAGAATCCAATGCCGCACAGCTGTTAAATGGTCTTGGTATTCCAACTGAAATCCACTATTCTACCATGAAAGACTTAAACGGTAGTGAAAAGGTAAAGGTACTTCTTGCAAAAGCCTTATTTGGTAACCCGGATATTCTTTTACTCGACGAGCCTACAAACCATCTGGATTTAGATGCTATCGCCTGGTTAGAGGATTTCTTAATTGATTTTGAAAATACGGTTATTGTCGTATCCCATGACCGTTATTTCTTGAATAAGGTATGTACACAGATTGCAGATATCGACTATGGTAAAATCCAGCTTTATGCCGGTAACTATGATTTCTGGTATGAGTCAAGCCAGTTGCTTGTAAAACAGATGAAGGAAGCTAATAAGAAAAAGGAAGAAAAAATCAAGGAATTACAGGAATTCATTTCCCGTTTCTCTGCAAATGCTTCCAAATCAAAGCAGGCTACTTCCAGAAAACGTGCTTTGGAAAAAATTGAGTTGGATGATATTAAGCCATCCAGCAGAAAATATCCATACATTGATTTCCGTCCTGACCGTGAAATCGGAAACGAAGTACTTACCGTTGAGCATTTATCAAAAACTGTCAACGGTGTAAAAGTATTAGATGATATTTCCTTTATCATCAATCATGATGACAAGGTTGCCTTTGTTGGTGGTAATGAGCTTGCAAAGACTACTCTCTTCCAGATTTTAATGGGTGAGATAGAACCGGATGAGGGAAGCTTCAAGTGGGGTATTACAACTTCACAGGCATATTTCCCGAAGGATCCAACCAATGAGTTCAATAATGATTATACAATTGCAGACTGGTTAATGAGCTACTCTCCTGTAGACGATATCACTTATGTACGTGGTTTCCTTGGTCGTATGCTTTTTGCAGGTGAGGATGGTGTTAAGAAGGTTAAAGTCCTTTCCGGTGGTGAAAAGGTACGTTGTCTTTTAAGTAAAATGATGATTAGTGGTGCAAACTGTCTTATCCTGGATGAGCCTACTAACCACTTAGACATGGAATCTATTACCGCTTTAAATAACGGTTTGATTAAATTCCCTGGTGTTGCACTGTTTGCCTGCCATGACCATCAGTTTGTTCAGACAACTGCAAACCGTATTATGGAAATTCTTCCAAACGGTTCCTTAGTAGATAAAATTACAACCTACGACGAATACCTTGCAAGCGATGAGATGGCAAGAAAGAGAACTGTTTACACTGCAGAAGCAGAGGATGAAAGCGGCGAAGAATAAAATATCAGAACAGGCAATACTTTTGCCTGTTCTTTTCTTTATTTTACAATGATTTACGGAGGAAGCTTTATGCGCTATGTTGATTTGCATACCCATTCTACCCGCTCTGATGGTACTTTGACACCTACTGAGCTGGTTCATTACGCGGTGGAAAAAGGATTATCTGCCATTGCTTTAACAGACCATGATACGATTGACGGCATTGACGAAGCTCTCGATGCTGCAAAGGAACTGCCGATTGAAGTCATTCCCGGTATTGAGTATTCCACAGAATATAGAAACCGTGACGTGCACATTGTAGGACTTTTTATTGATCACAAATCTCCTGCCTTTCAGTCTTATCTGGCTAAATTTATGCAATCCCGTACAGACCGCAATCACAAGCTCTGTGCCAATTTGCAGGGAGCTGGTATTAATATTACCTACGAAGCATTGCTTTCCCGTTTTCCTGACTCGGTTATTACCAGAGCCCATTATGCTGCTTACCTTCTGGAAAGTGGCTACGTAAAAAGCAGAAAAGAGGCTTTTGACAGATATTTGGGAGACCATACTCCGTACTTTGTTCACAGAGAAAAAATTACACCGGAAGAAGTAATTACAGTAACCAGACAGGCTGGTGGCATTCCTGTTTTAGCTCACCCTACGCTTTATAAGCTTGGGAAAGAACAGCTTGACCTTTTGGTTTCAACGCTAAAGGAGCAGGGATTAATGGGAATAGAATGTCTTTACAGCACCTACACGCCACAAGAGGAACGCCATATGAATGCTCTTGCAAAAGCATACGACTTGCTCCCAAGTGGAGGTTCTGACTTCCACGGAGATGCAAAGCCCGGACTTGACCTTGGCATTGGCTATGGTAAGCTGCAAATTCCGGAAAGTATACTTGATACCTTAAGAAAGGCGAAATGATTATGCAATACGAAATTCTTTATACTGATTTAGACGGTACTCTGCTCAATTCCAATAAGGAAATATCAGAGGATACCATGAAAGCTATCCACGAGATGCTTACTCGCGGCAAAAAGCTGGTGCTTGCCTCCGGCAGACCGCTTCACAGTATTTTAGAAAGAAAAAATACTCTTGGTATTCCCAATCATAATGTTTATATCACAGCCTTTAATGGCTCCCAGCTCTATGACTGTGAACAGGATAAAATCATAGAAGAATATCGCGTGCCTATAGATACTGCTCAACAGATTTTCGATTTGGCTCATGAAAGAAATATTCACATTCATACCTTTCAGGATAAGAGTGTCATTAGTTGTGCAGATGATAAAGAGCTTGCCTACTATACTACTTACGTACCCTCTGATGTCATCATCAATCAAAAGCTCTCTGCTGTCATGAAAGAAGAACCCTTTAAATTATTGGCCATTGATTTAGAGGAGCCTGAAACCAAGCGCCTTGCAGCCTTTAAAGAAGATGTCCTTTCCTCTCCGCTTGGAGAAAAAATAAGCAGCGTATTTTCACACGCTACTTATCTTGAATTTTTCCGTAAGGATGCCGGGAAGGGCAATGGACTTATCCATCTGTGTAACTATCTGCAAATTCCTGTAGAAGCTTCCATTTCTGTAGGTGACGAAGAAAACGACATTTCCATGATTTTAGCTGCCGGACTTGGTGTTGCCATGAAAAATGCAGTCCCTGCCCTAAAGGAAAAAGCTTCCTATATAACAGAAAACGACAATGACCATAATGCCATTGCCGAAATCATTACCAAATTTATTTTTTAAATAATTTGCCAAAGAAAGAAGTTTTTCCTTCTTCTTCCGTTTTAGAAGTATCAGCAGCCTTTTCTGTTTCTGTTGTTTCAGTTTCTGCTACTGATATTTTTATATTTTCCGGGTCAAGTTTGCAATCTAATAAAGTCATATAGGCTTCTACCGGATTGCATCCCTTTTCTTCTACAATTTTCTTTGCATCATAACCGTTATAGGTCAGCATACCCATAGGTGGGAACTCACCATTTCTTACATAAGAAACAAATTCCACAAAAATATCATTATCCAGCTTTAAGCGGTTGAATGCCATCAATGCGTCTGCATATGCCATATCCAGACCCTGTGTCATGTAAATCAACAGCTCTTCCATAAGGGATTCTGCTTTCTTTCTCTGCTTTACGACATCTGATAATAAGTGCACATCTACCAGGCAAAGGACATCCGGTCCATCTGTCAATACAGCAACCTTACTTACCTCTTCCAGTTTTTCCATAAAGTTTTCATTATCTACACTTGCCGGTGTCAACTTACCTGCTCCACCACGTCCTGCTTCAAAGCGATTGGTAATCAGTAAATAAGCCAGTTTATTTTTCAATGTAAAACTGCCATCTTCTTCTCGTAAGGTATAGATAAATGGCTTTTCTAAAATAGAATCTGCAATAGGAACTGTCATCATATTCATGAGCTTATTGTACTTCTTCTTTGTTTCCTCATCTTCAGCCTGTCTGGCTGCATCAAAACAGAGACCAATCTGATTTAAGAGGTACATTTTTTCCGGAAGCGTACAAGTCGCTGCATAGGTCACAACATATAATGGTTCTTTCTTTACAACATCCTGTAATGCTTCCTTTCTTTCCTCCGGAATCCTATATTCATTATCCTGCTGTACAAAAGAAATCACTGGTAAACGATAAACCGGCTTACCATCCTTTTCTGATTTCAATTTTTCATAGTCCTCGGCAGTTACCACCTTTTCCAACGCAGTTTCCATTCCTGCGCTCTCTAAGAAATATGGAATCTTACAGCCAATGGAATGGTCTGTATCCATGTCCAAATTTACAGTATGTACACCGCTTGCATTGGCAACAGCAAGCATGGTATGCAGATTTCTGATACGGTCAGCCTTTTTCAATACACCAATTGGATAAACACCATCAAAGACTGGAGTTATCGCAGGATTCTCAATGACATATCTGACAGCATCGTCATATTTTTCAAACAGATACATCATGACATTGTCTTCTGTCATTTTTACAAGTAACGGAGTACCTACGCAGGAACGATAATCGCTTCTATTTGTTGCAAGTAAAATATAAAGCTCATCCATCTGTGCGTATTCATTGATACGAGCCTTTACCTTTTCTTCATTCCATTCAGGCTTTTTATAATAATTGCTAATATCGATGGTCGCCGGATCATATTCAATCCAGTAATTACGATGGGGTTCTATCACTATCTGCAGCTTACCCTTTACAAACTGGGAAAGTAAAGATAAACGATATCGGTTAATCGGTTTCTTATCAGGATTAAAACGCATCGCACTTTCTGCTGTCAGAAATACCTTTAAAGACTCATAGTCATAATCTTCAGCAGTCGCCGGCGTACCGTCCTTCTTTCTACGTAAAGTCATAAGCTCGATAGTCTGCTTTTCATCTTTTGCCTTTGTAAGGTCCGGCAAATGCCCAATGATAAATACATTTTTGTTCCACATATTGGCAATTGCTTCTTCTTTTGACATTCTTTCGATAGAAGCCGTATAGAGATAATGATAGCTTTCTACATAATCCTCATAAAGTCTCAAATCCTTAGCAGACAGATACTTTTCTTCACAAAGTGCATAATTTTGTGCACCTTGTTCAATTGGGGTAATATGTAATACCAGCCCTGCTACTTTTTCATCAAAGACCTGGTAAATCACCTCACCTAACTTATCCTCATGATAAGCATATCTGTGATTGCTATATTTCTTTGCCTTACTTACATAAGCATTATAATATTCTTTGTCAAAAAATACATGGAGTGCATTGTCGAATACTTCCTCTTCATCACGCTGCATAACCATGACATCCTTGTCAAACCCTTCAAATAAACGTAATTGCCATACTGTAATATTAGATTTTCTTTCCACTTAAACTTCCCTAACCTTCTCTTTCTTCCTAGCTCTCTACAATAAGGTATCTGCCGTCTCCCACATCAAATACCTCCGGAGCTTCTAAAATTTCTTCTTTAGACTGTCCCTCTAAATCGATGCCCTCTTCATCGAAGTAATCCCATACCTCATCAATAGAATTTACGACAACTGCCATACATTCCTCTAAAAATGCTTCTGCCTCGTCTATGTTGTCTGCTACCGTCTCCGGTAAAAGCTGTAATTGATTTTTTACAAAGCATGTTAATACCGCTTCATCATATTCGTGCATAAAAAAGCCACCTTTCTTTCGTGTATCTATAACAACTCTCTGACTATCTGATAAACACCCTTTTCCGCATAAGATGGGCAGATATGGTCTGCTGCTTTTTTCACATTTTCTCTTGCCGTAGCTACTGCATAACTTGTCCCGGCCTGCTCGAGCATTCCGATATCATTATCATTATCGCCAAAAGCCATTGTCTCCTCTTGTCTTAGCTTAAAATAATTTATCAGAAAATGCAACCCTTGACCTTTATCAACTTTAAAATCCATAAAATCGACCCATTCTTCGCCTGCCATAGTTGCCTTGACTTTATCCTTCCACTTCGCAATAAATTTCTGCTCAGCAAGCGCCCTGATGCCCTCTTTTCTATAAATCGATACTTTCATAATGGGCTCCTTCGTAGCAAGAACATCCTCTACCAGTTCATAACGATTGCGATATCCATTACGAATAAGTTCGATAAACTCTCTGTTATCTGTTTCCATAAGAGTAGCCCCCGGTGTGGAAACAATGCATTCGCACTCATCACGGTACTGTCTGTACATTTTTACAATACCCTCCACATCCTCGCGCTTCATAGGTGTAATCTGTAAATTTTCCTGCCTGTATACAATATGTGCACCATTTTCGGCAATATATATAATATCGTCAGCCACATCCTTAAACATATTTCTGATACTATAATACTGTCTGCCACTGGCTACACAAAATAAAATCCCTTTTTCCTTTAATTTTTTAATTGTTTCCGGAAGCTCCGGGTAAATGAATGGACTTGAATCCTTTACCAAAGTACCATCTACATCACTTGCTATCAGTTTAATCATGCAAAACCTCTATTCCAAGCTTTTTCATTTCCTGCATTAATCTTGCAACAGGAAGTCCTACTACGTTATTATAATCTCCACATATTCCCTGAATATACGCGGCACATTTACCTTGTATTGCATAAGAACCTGCCTTATCTAACGGCTCCCCTGTTGCAACATACTCTTCAATCTCTTTCTCAGACATCGGATACATAGTCACATCTGTTTTTTCTGAAAAAGTATGTATTTTTTTACCTGATTTTGAACATTGGATAATGGTAACGCCTGTATAGACCTGATGTGTCTGGTTTTGCAGCATGCTTAACACTTCTTTTGCATTTTCCGCATCCTTTGGCTTTCCCAAGACCTGCGTACCATATGCCACCAGTGTATCTGCTCCGATAATAACTACTTCTTCTTTTTCTAAACGTTCTGCAACCTCAGTTGCCTTTTGCAAAGAAAGTTCCTCCACAATTTCACTCGGAACTGTTTTACTGATGATTTCCTCTCCATGCGCTGCCAAAATTTCGAATTTCAGTCCAATCTGCTCTAAAAGTTCTTTTCTTCTTGGCGAACCTGATGCCAATATCAACCTTACCACGTTACCTGCTTTCCTTTCCTACACTTTTCCTACGTCTCATCCATATGCGTTTCAGGAATAAAAGTTCTTTGTTCCTTTGCTTCCTTTACCTTTGCGGTTGCAAGCTGCATATATTCCCTGCAAAATTCTTCCTGCGCATTGTATAAAGGCTTTCCTCTCCTGTCAACCTTTTCATATGTGCCATCCTTTTTCAAAATATGTGCCTTTTGTGTATCGTTAAGCTGCACCTCTAACACATGCCATACCTTTTTCTTCAAGCTTTCATCCAATACCGGGAATAAAATCTCCACACGTCTTTCCAAATTTCGAGGCATCCAATCAGCACTACCCATATAAATTTCTTCCTTACCCGCATTTTCAAAGTAGAAAATTCTGGCATGCTCCAGGAAATTACCTACAATGGAACGTACAGAAATATTATTATGAATACCCGGCACATCTGTCCGCAAGCAGCAGATACCTCTGACAATCAGCTCTATTTTAACGCCTGCTGCTGCTGCCTCATAAAGTGCCTTAATCACATCAGGATCACATAGAGAATTCATTTTTGCTACAATACGGGCCGGTCTGTTTGCCAAAGCATTATCCTTTTCTCTATTGATTAAGAAAAGGAACTTATCCTTTAGCCACAATGGTGCCAATGCCAGATGATTCCAGCCAAGCGGCTCAGAATAACCGGAAAGCATATTAAATACTGCGGTTGCATCCTCACCGATAGCTTCATTACAGGTCAACACACCCAGGTCTGTGTACAGCTTTGCAGTCTGGTCATTGTAGTTACCTGTTCCCAAATGTACGTATCTGCAAATACCATGCTCCTCTTTTCTGACCACTAAAGTAATTTTACAGTGTGTCTTTAATCCTACCAGCCCATAAATAACGTGGCACCCTGCTTTCTCCAGTTTTTTCGCCCAAATGATATTATTCTCTTCATCAAAACGGGCCTTCAGTTCTACTAATACAGATACCTGTTTTCCATTTTCAGCAGCCTGAGCAAGTGCTGCAATAATCGGTGAATTACCGCTGACACGATACAGCGTCTGTTTAATCGCCAATACATCCGGGTCTTTTGCCGCCTGCTTAATAAAGTCAACAACCGGGGCAAAGGTTTCATATGGATGGTGAAGCAAAATATCATGCTTTCTGATTTCTTCAAACAGATTAGCATCCTGAGCAAGCTCTGCTACAGGCTGCGGTGTATATGGTTTTGTTTTTAACGGCTCAAATCCCGGCAAACCATACATTTTCATTAAAAAGGTCAAATCCAAAGGTCCCGGAATATAATAAATATCCTGCTCCTCAATCATTAACTCCTTCTCGATAATCTCCATCAAACGCTGGTCCATGCCCTCTTCAACTTCCAAACGGATGACCTGTCCCCATTGTCTCATTTTTAACTGTTTTTCAATCTCTTTTAATAAATCAGCTGCATCATCCTCTTCAATGGAAAGGTCCGCATTTCTCATAATACGGAATGGAAAAACACACTCAATATCATAGTTTAAAAAGAGCTTATCCATATTTCTTTCCACAATCTGCTCTAAAAGAATGACTCTTTTTACACCGGCTTTTTCAGGTAGCTGCACAATTCTTGGAATTACACTTGGGATTTGCACCATCGCTAATTCCAATTCTTTTTCTACCGTACCGCTCTTTCTTTGGAAAAGGTGTCTTCGAATAAGTCTCTTTTCTTCATCCTTTTTTGCAACCAACGCTCCCAAGTTTAAAGATTTATTTCTAATCAAAGGAAATGGTCTTGAAGAATCTACTGCCATAGGAGTTAAAACAGGATAGACATTGTCCTGGAAATAACGGTCTACAAACTTTGCATCCTCTGCGCTTAAATCCTCATGACGTTCGATGACTTCTAAGCCATTCATTGCAAGTAGCGGTAATAAGGAACGGTTATAAGTGTTATACTGCTCTTCTACCAGCTGATGCGTTGCCACATTTACTGCATCCAACTGTTCCTTTGCAGTCATACCTGCAATATCTTTCTTTTCATAGCCGGCATTTACCATATCTTTTAAGGATGCTACTCGTACCATAAAAAATTCGTCCAGATTGGATGCCGTAATACTTAAAAATTTTAAACGTTCAAATAACGGTATATTTTTATCCTTTGCTTCTCCTAATACACGCTGGTCAAATGCAACCCAGCTTAATTCTCTATTATAATAATACTCGGGCTTACTGTAGTCGTAAGTTTCTGCCATACTTTTTTCCCCTCCTTTATGAAAGTTTTCCTAAAAATTTTTCTTTTTCTGTTTAATGACCGGTTTTACATTGAATACTTCTTCAAAGAAAGTCGCATTTCTTTCAAACAATCCGATTTCCAGTGTCATGTCTGCATTGGTTTCTACTGTAATAATCATAGAATCCTCTTTAAAGGAAATACTAATCTGCTCACATTTTTCACGATGACTGATATCCAAGCCTTCTGCAAGTCGTAAGATAGCAGTCAGCTTTGCAATTCGCAAATATGACTCACGTGTCAGTGTCGTCATTTTTCCTAAAGTTTCATAATATTCAAACGGCTCTGTTACATATTTGGTTATATACGCAACAATCTTACGTTCCAAATGTGACAGTCCTATCATTTCTGTAGCAAGTACAATATTATAAGAATTTTCTCCGACATTGTTCAAACTGATAAATCTGCCACAATCGCACAAAATAGCCGCAAGCTGCAAAAGCAGCCTGTCTCTTTTTGTTAATCCGTGAATTTTTTTCAGTGCATCAAACAAAGTCAGTGCATTCTGCTCTCTTTCCTTTGTTCTGATTTCACTACTTTTATATCGCTTGTTGATATCTCTTGCACAGGCAAGAATATCCTGTTCAAAGTTGTGTGATTCGACAAGCAGCTTCTTTTTCTCTGCATACTCATATGCCATACCATCGCACAGGCTTACTCCCGGTGCCCAAAGCATATTGGCACCAAGTATTTTAATCATATCTTTAATCATCAAGGCAGACAAATACAGTAAGGAAGTGTTTTCTTCAGGAACACCTAACGTATGCGCAATTTCCTGAGATTTTTTCTGCTTCATCTGGTCTACAAAATCCAAAAACTCTTCTACCAGAATATGACCTGATTTATTGGTCTTAATCAAACCCTTCTGTATAATCAGAGAAACATAGTCATCCACTAAAATAATATTTTCAATGCCTCTGTTTCCCACAAACATTTCCTTAAAGCTCTGTAATCTGTCACTGACAAATTCATCTACGATTTCATCCAGTTGATATGAGCGATAAGACAGTCTGCTCATTTCTTCACGCAGACGAAGGACACCCGGCTTGATATTCTGTGTGGTTACAAGGCTGTCCTTATCAAACAGAGAAATCTGCATACTTCCGCCGCCAATATCAATGAAGGCAGTTCCTTTTTCAATGATGTTTTGAAAATCCTGTCCCTTAGAAGCAACTGACTTGTAATCAAGGAAACGCTGTTCAGAGTTTCCCAATACTTCTATGGAAATACCGGTCCTTGTTTGTATCTGGTCTAACAAAATCAGCGTATTTTTTGTTTCTCGGATAGCACTGGTGCCATATGCCTTGTATGCATCCACCTTATAAGATTTCATAATCTGCGTAAATTCACGCAACATCCTACAAAGCTCATCAATACGTTCATTACTCAATTTTCCGGTAAAATAAGAATCCGTACCAAGCTCAATTCTATGTCTGATATGGTCGATTTCCTTAATACCATTATTAGAAGATATTTCAAATATCTTCATTGATAATTCATACGAGCCGATATCTATGGCTGCAAATGTCTGGTACCCCATATGTTTCCCCCTTGTTTCTTATTTACAGTCCTTTCCCGCAAGATAATCGATGAATTGCTGTGCAGTTCTGCCGGAGAGTCCACCATGGGAAAGCTCCCACTTATTCGCTTCCAGCAATAACTCCCCCTCATCCATAGAAATATCGTTACGTTTTGCAAGGACCTTAACAATCTCCTGGAATTCTTTTTTATTTGGTGCACAGAAGAAAATAGATACACCAAATCTGGCAACTAAAGAAAGCTTCTCCTGAACCGTATCTGATGCATGTAAATCATCTCTTCTTTCTTCCTTATCAGAGAATTTCTCACGTACTAAATGTCTTCTGTTAGAGGTTGCATAAATGAGTACATTATCCGGTTTTACCTCTAAACCACCCTCAATAATTGCCTTTAAATACTTGTATTCTATTTCAAACTCTTCAAAGCTCAAATCATCCATATAGATGATGAACTTGTAATTTCTATTTTTGATTTGTGCAATAACGTCATTTAAGTCCTGGAACTGATGCTTATATACTTCAATCATTCGAAGTCCCTGGTCATAATACTTATTGATAATGCCTTTAATGCTTGATGATTTACCGGTTCCGGCGTCACCAAAAAGCAGACAGTTGTTGGCAGGTCTTCCCTGCACAAATGCCTCTGTATTATCAATCAGCTTCTTTTTAGCTATTTCATAGCCTACCAAATCCTCTAATTTTACATGGTCAATATTTTTGATGGCTTTGATTTCCATTTCTCCTCCCTCCGGATGAGAAATACGAAACGACTTATTTAAGCCAAATTTGCCAACGCCAAAATGTTCGTAGAAGGAAGTAATGATATCTTTTACTTCTTCTGCAGAAGCTGCTTTTCCAATCTGTACTGCCACTTCGCAAATCTGGTCTCTGATTCTGCCATTATACACACGGCTCTTTTCATAATTGCCTTCAAAGTGTGCAATATAGGTTAAATATTCTTTTCCGAACATTTCCCCCATCTTTGTAAAGTCATAATCAATGAATTCCTTCATAATCTGAAAATCATGAAGTGCTACCTCATTTAAAGTGCCTTCCAAATTGCCTTTGATTTCACAACCAAGACTATAGGAATTTTCATCATTTACCAGAAGATTTGCCAAAAAGCAATGCCACAGATTGCCATGAAAACCATGATGGGCTGCTTTATCCAAAATGCGGTGAATACAGTCAAAGAAAAGACTTTCTCTATCCTCTCTATTGTAGTAATCATCATCATAGTGAGCCATCAACCATGCCATGTCTCTCAGTAAACTGTCTTCCTTCAAATTACGATATATGATTAATTCATTTTCCTTCATGATAATATCCTGACTTTCTCTTAATAATTTCCAAGAATTTTCATATTCCTTGTTTCTTCTCTTAACCCTCTTAAAGCATTTTTCACAGCACTGTCCTCTAAATTACCCTCAAAATCAAGGAAAAATCGATATTCCCAATTTCTTCCTGTTAATGGACGGCTTTCTATTTTGGTCATATTTAAGCCATTATATATCAAATGAGACAATGCATGATATAAGGCACCACTCTCATGCTTTACTTCAAAGCAAATGCTGATTTTAGAAGCAGTTTTAGAAAATACTTTCTGATTTGTCACAATGATAAAACGGGTAGAATTATCCTTTAAATCATTGATACCCCTTTCCAAAATCTCCAGTCCGTAAACCTTTGCCGCATATGCGCCTGCAATTGCTGCCTGAGTCACATTCTTTTCCTCAGCTATCTTTTTTGCAGCAAAGGCATTATTTTTCATACTAATCTGCTGCCAGCCTTTTTCCAATAAATATCTTTGGCTTTGCATAAATGACTGTGGATGAGAATAAACAGTCTGAACAGACTCCATCGTGGTTCCTTTTACCCCAAGCAGACAATGCTCTATCGGAATAATCTGTTCTCCAACAATATAATTTTCAAATTCCACTAATAAATCATAAATATCACTTACAATACCTGCAGAAGAATTTTCAATAGGAAGCACTGCAAAATCAGCACTACCTTCATCTATCGCAAGCATGGCATCGCGAAAGGTATCTACATGAAACGAATTTACCTGTTCACCAAAATATTCCACCATGGCAGCCTGGGAATATGCACCCTCTGCTCCCTGAAATACGACTCTGCACTTACTTTTATTGATTTCTTCCATTTCAATAAAAGAAAGCTTTCCAAGACTCTGATGCTCTGCAAGTAGTCTGTACTGCAGTTTTCTGCTCATTGCCATAATCTGCTCAAAAAGCTCTGTGACTCCATAAGCATTGAACTCATTGTGAGTCATAGCACTGACAGCCTGGAGCTTCTGCATTTCACGCTCTTTATCAAAAACTCTTTTACCGGTCTCTATTTTGTATGCAGCGACCTCTCCGCATACCTCCATACGTTTTTCGTACAGTTCTACAATTTGCTTGTCTATCTGGTCTAATTCATTTCTTAACTCAAGTAAATCCATTTTTTCCCGTACCTTTCATTACATAAGACATTACAATAATCAGTATAGCACAAACCTAAGCTTCTTGTGTAAAAAATTGTAAGTAGTCTTTCCTTTTATACAAAAATTATTTATAATTATAATATAAGGGGGTCTTAACGTGAAGAAAAAATTAATTCCAATCATTTTTTGTGTCTGTGTCCTTATTCTCATGGTCGTAGTATACATAAATGGTCAAAGAAGTCGAATGATTACAAAAAATGCTGATAATGCAATAGGAAATACAGCCGGAAATCTCTATAATGGGGGATATTTTTGCGAAAACGATGGATATGTATATTTTTCCAATCCTTATGATAACTATGCGCTTTACCGCATGAAGCCTGAAGAAACAGATGTGGAAAAGCTCATTACCACAGAAACTAAATGTATTAATGTTATGGGGGATTACATTTATTATTACCAGTTTGGCTCAGGAAGTGGCGAAGGATTTGGTTACGTCATTGATATGAACGGTGTCTATCGTGCTCCGAAAAAGAGTCCGAAAACAGGTTCCTGTCTGGATAAAATCCATTTAGATACCATGCTTTTATATGGAAACAATCTGTACTATGATGCCAATGACTCGAGCGGTGTCTACTTAAAGAGAATGTCTACTGACGGCAAGAGTTCAGAAGCTGTTACTGATTATAAGCTGACGGCTGTTTGCAGTGCTGCAAATGGAAAGCTCTACTTTAATAATACTACTGATAACTTTCATCTAAATACTTTAGATGTTTCCACAAACCGCATTTCAGATGTGCTTTCCGAGGATGTATATCAGCCTATTGTCGAGGGTAATACAGCCTATTGCATCGACATTCATAACTCTTATGCATTGGTAAAATATGATTTGACCACAGGTGAAAAAACTGTTTTAGATGACAGTACACGTGTCGATATGTTCAACGTATCAAACAATTATATTTACTATCAAACTTCCGGTAATACCATCGAGTTTAGACGTATTCCAAAACGTGGCGGTACCTATGAAGTCATCGCAGAAGGCGCCTATAACACGATTCAGATTACATCAAAATACGTGTATTTTAGGCAATTTCAGGCAGAAGTGCCTGTCTATAAAATTCCTGTAGATGGTGCTCTGACTATCAGCACCTTTGATGCAGCCAAAAATGCCGCTATAGAAGCTCAGAAATAGTCAAAGTAGAAAGAAAATCCAGCATCGTTTAGACGATAGCTGGATTTTTTAATCTTCTAGTCTGCATCGATATCGTTATCTGCTTCTGCCCCAATATCTAAGGTATTCATGGTACGTCTCTTTCTTCTTTCTTTTTCTGACATTTCTAAAATGAAATCCTTAATCGCTCTTGCATTCTTGACATGCTCAAGCAACAGTTCTTTATCTGTGGTATCACCTGTATAACAGACTACTGTACCCAGTCCGAAAATGCGCTCCCATAATGAAGTTTTTAAGGTTACATCCTGTACCTTATACATATAGCAATCATTTTCTTCTTTATTGATAAATCCTTTGTCCACGGTAATGGTCTCTTCTTTTACTGTATAAACAGTAAAGGTAAAAGGCAATCCAAAAAACAGCCATCTCTTTCTCTCTCTAAATTCCATGTCTTTCATCCCTTCTGTGAGTTTCTTTTGCTTAGTATACCATATTTCATTTAAAAATGAAATTCCCCATTGAAAGCATAGTACAAATATGCTATGATAATCGAGATAAAAATGTGGAAAAGGAGTTGTTCATATGAAAAACGTATCGATTTCAAGATTTAGAATCCATTCATACTTCATTTCCATTTTATTTTTGTCTTTGTTTTTTTCATATTGATTTTATTTTAGGAGAGAATATTTATTTTCTCTTTTTTTTTGCACACAAGGAGGTACTATATGAGACATTTAATGAGCCCTTTAGACTTTTCGGTAGAGGAGCTGGACGAGCTTTTTCAGCTGGCTGATGATATTCAGGCAAATCCGGCAAAATATGCACACGCCTGCGAGGGAAAAAAGCTTGCTACCTGCTTCTATGAGCCTAGTACAAGAACGCGATTAAGCTTTGAGGCAGCCATGATTAATCTTGGTGGAAATGTCATTGGTTTCTCAGATGCCAACTCTTCCTCAGCAGCTAAGGGAGAAAGTGTATCTGATACTATCCGTATTATTTCCTGCTATGCAGATATCTGTGCCATGCGTCATCCAAAGGAGGGCGCTCCTATGGTAGCTGCTTCCAAATCCTCTATTCCAGTTATCAATGCAGGTGACGGTGGACATCAGCATCCAACTCAGACCTTAACTGACCTTTTAACCATTCGTTCCTTAAAAGGACGTTTGAACAACTTTACCATTGGTCTTTGCGGCGACTTAAAATTTGGCAGAACTGTACATTCCCTAATCAATGCCTTAGTGCGTTATGACAATATTTCCTTTGTGTTCATTTCACCCGATGAACTGCGAATTCCTGAATACATCATTGAAATGCTAAAAGAAAAAAATATTCCTTACTCAGAAGTGACAAAACTCGAAGACGTGCTTCCTGACTTAGATATCTTATATATGACACGTGTTCAGAAAGAACGTTTCTTCAATGAAGAAGATTATGTTAGATTAAAGGATTTCTATATTCTGAATAAAGAAAAGATGGAGCTTGCAAAGGAAGATATGATTATTCTTCACCCATTGCCACGTGTGAATGAAATTTCTGTAGAGGTTGATGATGACCCAAGAGCCGTTTACTTCAAGCAGGTACAATACGGTGTCTATGTCAGAATGGCACTGTTACTGACGCTTTTAGGAATCAAAGTCACAGCATAAGGAGGAAATTACGATGTTAAATGTAGGAAAAATTGAAGAAGGCTTTGTACTTGACCATATCAAAGCAGGAAAAAGTCTTAGCATATACAAGCACTTAGGTTTAGACAAATTAGACTGTACTGTAGCTATCATCAAAAATGCAAAAAGCCGCAAAATGGGAAAAAAAGATATTTTAAAGGTAGAATGTGATATTAACACCTTAAATCTTGATATTTTAGGCTTCATCGACCACAATATCACCGTTAACGTCATTAAAAGCGGAGAAATCATTCAGAAACTGGAGCTGACACTTCCTAAGGAAATCAAAAACGTCTTAAAATGTAAAAATCCTCGTTGTATTACCTCTATTGAGCAGGAGCTTCCTCACATTTTCGTTTTAACAGACGAAGTCAAGGAAGTGTACCGCTGCAAGTACTGTGAAGAAAAATATGGTAGTAGCGAGTTTTAGTACATGAAATTCTATCTGTAAACAGCAAAAACCGGGCTTTATTTGACAGCCCGGTTTTATCTTACACAAATACGAGTGTAGAAGGGAACCTCCAATCCCATCTAATAACTAAACTTCTTCCATAATATTTTTCCCTGAATTGACAAAATCCTTTTTTGAAAATAATCCCAATCTGGATCTTCATATATACGAAAATAATACCGGTGAGCTTTTCAAATTATTGGAAAATGATGCTATTGAGCTTTGCATCGTAAAGGGTAATATCAATCACAATATTTATGACTCCATTGTCATTGATTCTCTTGTCGGTACAGAGGATGACTGCATGGCAGCCCTTGCACTTCCTCACTTCTTTTCTTCCGCTGATGACTGCATTCACTTTATTGAGCTCCAAAACAAACCGCTGATTACCCAACGCATCCACGAGGAACTCATAAAAAATACATGTACTTCCTACAATTTTTCGCCTAAACTGTTATCTACCCATGAGAATGTTATGACAGCCATCAATTGGAGTCTGAATGATTTAGGAATTTCTATTATGCCATATAGCGCAACAAAGCTTATCTCCACATTAATTGATGGCGATAAGCTTGTTGTAAAAAAACTGATAGACCCTAAAATCAGTTCAAAGACCTATCTCATTTGGAAACGAAATCATAATTTAAGCCCTGTTTCCACGAAATTTATCCAGGAAATGAAGGAACGACTTATTCCTCATTAAAGTCAATGACTTCTTTTTTCGGTTTCTTGGCAGGTACCACACTAATTGCACGAAGCATAGGACCCTCTGCCTTAAACTCTGGTCTATATGCTTTGTCCATGGTAGCGGTTACCTCGACCCATTCCTTGTTTGTCAGCTCGCTTGCCTTATCATATTCACAGGCAAAGCCCATAAATGCCATGTCATCTGCACAACAGGTCATCGCCATTCTACCCGGAACAAACTCATTTGCCGGAAATTCCTTTGGTTTTAATACCATAGCTGTAAACTTGAAGGTTTTTCCCAGGTATCTGCCAAGATTATCCATCGCATCAATATACCAAATACCATAACCATAGTTATTCAGTTCAATAACCGGTGCATTCAAATCAAATGGCAAATCCTCTTCTAAAAGCTGATTAATCTCTCCGTCCTTGTCCTCAAAGATAATATCTGCCTGTGGATTAACAGCCTTTACATTTCTCTTGTAGTTTCCAAGCTGCTCATTCAAACCATCACAACGGTTAAAAATAATCATCTCTGATTTACGAATCTGCTCTGCAAGCAAAGATTTCATATTGCTGTAATAATTTTGGAAAGTAGCACCATTGATAATGGTAATCTGCTGTTCTACTGTCCAATGCCAGGGAAGCTTCATATCCTTACAGTTCCACATACCGTTATATTCAATGACGATTCGTTCCGGCTTATAGGCTTTCTCCAAATCCAGAAGCTTCTCCGGTGTAAAATCCTCTTCGTCTTCAATAGTCTCCAATATGGTTCTGCTTTTCTGCAATACCTTTGCATCATACTCAACTTCGCCTTCTTCGCATACAATCAAAAGTGTCTTTCCTCTGATTTGGAAATAAGGCTGGGAAAGCGTATAGGATATAAACTCTGTTTTTCCACTTTCCAAAAAACCATTAATGATATAAACAGGCTTCATGTATTTCTCCTACCTTTATTTTGCAAATAATTTCTTCAAATTCTCTTCCTGTAATTTTGAACCGATGACACAGATTTTACCAGTAACCTCTGCTACACCCTTTCTTACATTACTTTCACCCGGTACATAGTCAAAATTGTTCCAGGTACCATCTCCTTCAGGAAGCATACCCTTTGCACGAAGAATGATTCCATAAGTTTCCTCATCCTCAAGCTTGGCTAACATATCTGTAATCTCTGCTGTTGTATAACATGCCGGTGTTTCAAAGCCCCAGCTTGTAAATACTTCATCAGCATGATGATGGTGATGGTCATGGTCATGATCATGATGATGTTCATGCTCGTGGTCGTGATGATGGTCATGGTCATGACAGCCACATGTACAGTCTTCGCCATGCTCGTGATGATGCTCATGCTCCTCGTGGTCATGGTCGTGATGATGCTCATGGTCGTGGTCATGATGATGCTCATGGTCATGATCATGGTCATGATCATGGCATCCGCAAGTGCAGTTCTCGTCATGTTCATGTTCATGCTCATGATGATGCTCTGCTACCTCTTTCATCAGCTCTGCTTCTAAATCCTTTGCATTCTCAATCGTCTCTAAAATCTTCTTACCGTCTAACTCATCCCAAGGAGTTGTGATTACCGTAGCCTTTGTATTATGCTCACGGATAATTTCCATTGCAGCATTCAATTTTGCTTCACTGATATCTGCTGTTCTGCTTAAAATGATAGTTCCGGCATGCTCAATCTGATTTAAGAAAAACTCACCAAAGTTCTTTGCATACATTTTGCACTTATTTGCATCTACTACAACAACTGCACTATTTAAAACAACTTCTGCGGAATCTACATCCTGTACTGCTTTCATCACATCCGAAAGCTTTCCGACACCTGATGGCTCGATTAAAATGCGCTCCGGATGATATTTATCTAATACTTCCTTCAAAGATGTTCCAAAATCACCTACTAAGGAACAGCAGATACATCCTTGATTCATTTCTTTAATCTCTACACCTGCTTCCTTTAAAAAGCCACCGTCAATCCCGATTTCACCAAATTCATTCTCAATCAGAACTACCTTAGAAGCATCCATCGCTTCCTTTAAAAGTTTCTTAATCAAAGTGGTTTTTCCCGCTCCTAAGAAGCCGGAAAATATATCTATTTTTGTCATAATAATCCTCCTATCCATCTATATCCTGTCTTCACAGACACTTTCAACTTATTATAGTAACACAATTATCTTTGGAATGCTACCTGACATCTCATGAAAAAAATATAAATTTTCTCATCAATCCCTGTTTTGAAGCAGATTTTCATATTCTTTCTCGATTATCCAAGAGGACAGGCTATAGGTTTCTTCTGCCTCATTTGCTGTCGCCCCACCTACTATCATGCCAAGCAAGGTGCCCTCTGCGTCAAAAACACCACCACCGGACATTCCTGCCTTAACATAACATTTCGTCACTAACAGCTCACAGTTAAATTCCGCTACAAAAGTCTCATCCACAATATATCCTGTATGTTCCTCTTCTTTTTCGGCTGCACTGTACTGCCAGACATCTGTCCCAAGATAAGTGCTTTCCTGCCATTCTTTTTCAGAAGCAGGTATTTTGACTGCCATAAGTCCTTCCGGCAGCTCCTCATTCATTATTTCCAAAAAAGCAACATCATATTGAGGGGAACGCCCTATTATTTGTGCAGGATAGTCCACTCCGGCTATTTCTACAGTCACTGTTTGTGCTGTATCTATCAAATGTCTGCTGGTTGCTACCACTACAGCCTCTTTTGTAGCCTGCCAGATAAGCCCACTTCCCATATAGTTTTCTGCTGCCACATGCACAACACTTCTTTGTACCATGTCCTTCCAAATGACATCTGTGTCAGTTATGACATCATCGTCAGTCATGACACTTTCGTCAGTTTCTATTGTAGTTTTCTCCTCTCGTGCTACATTGGATTCCTGCCTATGTCCAATCCCTGCAACCACTACAATCATGATTCCTAAAATAATCGTATTTGTTTTATTCCATGCAATTTTTTTCTTCATCTTTTACAGAAAAGACCTCACAAAACTGTGAGGTCTTTACCTTTCCTTATCAAATGCAAGCGCGACGATAAGCCGGGTTATGTCAGCGGTATTGCTACCACGAATAATCATCTATCTAGGACTACTGTTACCAATAGCCTCAAGCGACCCACCTGAGAACTGGCCGGGCAAGCTTTACGTTCTCTGCTTGGTCTTGCTTCGAATGGGGTTTACATATACCCTCCTCGTTACCTCGGAGGTGGTAGTCTCTTACACTGCCTTTCCACCCTTACCTGAAAAACAGGCGGTTTATTTCTGTTGCACTGGCCTTGGAGTCACCTCCACCGGACGTTATCCGGCATCCTGCCCTATGAAGCCCGGACTTTCCTCACCCCCGCTTACGCGAGGCCGCGATTATTTGTCACACTTGCTTGACCATTATACTCATATTTTTCATATTTTTCAAGCATTTTCTGTTATACCTTAAAACAACTGCCGCCTACAAACTCCCTGACAATAGAATTTTTCGGCAAATCCTCTGTGCTGACACCAAGAAAATAACTTAAAAATTTTAACAGTCTTACTGCTTCAAAATATTCCGGTTCTCCAGGTTCTATGCTGTATAAAAGCGGCACCGCATACTGTTTCAAAACAGAAAGCTCATAAATCAGTGCTGAATTAAACATGGCATCTGCGCTTTCCTGGAATGGGAAAATATTTTCTGTTTCTCCCTTTCTGACAGAAGGCCACATCTGGATTGTCCTTTTCGCACTGGCACCACGCGTTCTTGCATCACGTACCATACGTCGCAATAATCTGCCGTCTGTTGTAGGGATTCGATTGTGCTCATCAATATTCAAGGTAGTAAGAGCACTGATGTAAATCTTATACTTGCTTTCCTTCGGCAGTGCATAAGACATTTGGTCATTTAATCCATGAATACCCTCAATGACCAAAATATCGTCAGGTCCAAGCTGTTTAAAGTCTCCTTTATACTCGCGCTTTCCGGTAATAAAGTTAAAATGCGGCAGCTCTACCCTTTCTCCTGCAAGCAAAGCACACATATCGTCATTAAACTTTTTCGTATCAATCGCGCCAAGACACTCAAAGTCATAGTCACCATTTGGCTGTCTTGGTGTCAGCTCCCTGTCTACAAAGTAATCGTCTACTCCAATCGGATGTGGACGAAGTCCATGGGTACTAAGCTGTACAGACAGTCTATGTGAAAAGGTTGTTTTTCCGGATGAAGAGGGACCTGCAATCATGACAAATTTTACGCCACCTCTGGAAACAATATCCGAAGCGATTTCACTAATTCGTCTTTCCTGTAAAGCCTCCTGCACAAGCATCATGTCTAAAAAGCCGCCATTTCTTATTCGGTCATTTAAATCACCTACGGTATCAATACCCAGCTTTGTGCTTAAATCTGATGAAGTTACCATAGTCTTATAGAGCTTAGGCAACGGTTCAAACGGTTCTATTACAGTTGGTGTCTTTTTTTTAGGAAGTACCAATACAATTCCCTGTTCATAAAGCTGCACATCAAAATATTTCACGTATCCTGTACTCGGAAGCATATAGCCATAGTAATAGTCGTAATATCCATCCAGGTTATAGACATTAACAGTTGAATTTCCTCTGTACTTAAAAAGACTTCTCTTATCAGTCATGTTATTTTTTTCAAATAAGGCTATGGCATCATCCAATGGCATGGATTTTTTTATAATTAAAATATCCTTATCCACATATTCCTGCATTTTTGCCTTGATTTTTCCAACAAGCTCCTCGGTAAAAGTAAAGTCTCCATCCTTCGAACAATAATAACCATTTCCGATGGCAAACTCCATCTTAATCTTACGGATATGTTCTACACCAACTACCTCGGTGATTGCTTTCATCAGCAGTAGAGTAGCTGTTCTGATATAGGTTTTATGACCTGCATCATCTGCCAGTGTCAAAAACTCCAGCGTACAGTCCTTATCCACTTTCTTGAATAATTCTCTGATTTTTCCATTTCTGACTACCAGCGCAATCTGTTCCTCATACTGCGACTGAAACTCCTTTGCAATGTCTCCAAAGGTCGTTCCCTTTGGGTATTCTCTTGTTTCATCCCCAA
>CAMBAN010000015.1 GCA_945864145.1 uncultured Lachnospiraceae bacterium
GCACCTGTCATGCCGGCACTGCTTCTTTCCTTACTGTACTTGCGAAAGGTAGAATTCACCTTCATGGAAGCCCACATAGAAAAGAGTGCTGCTATCAAAACAAAAATGTAAGTTGGGTCATAATAATAGTAATATCCGTAATGCATATTTTTGCCTCCTATCCCAGTTTCATACCTTCCTGCCAGTTATTACCCAGCAAAAAGGATTTTGTATCCATACGTTTTTTTCCTTCCAATTGTAATTCATTCACACAAATCAAGCCCTTACCTGTTGCAACCTCAATCGCATTTTTGGTAACCTTTACGATTGTTCCCGGTTCCTGTGATGTTTCTTCCCTCATCACATCGCAATCCCATATTTTTAAGCTTTTCCCATTAAAATAAGTATATGCACTTGGCCAGGAATTTAAGCCCCTGACTAATCTTTCAATCTCTACCGCTGATTTTGTCCAATCAATGCAGCCCATAGATTTTTGCATCATCTTTGCATAGCAGGATTTTGTATCATCCTGCTTCTCCGGTATCAAAGTACCTGCTTCAATTTGTGGCAAGGTATCTACCACAAGCTGTGCTCCTGCTTGTGCCAGTTTATTAAAAAGACTTTCCGCTGTTTCTTTTTCTGCAATTGGTACCACTACTTTGGTAAGCATATCTCCGGTATCAATACCTGCATCCATCTGCATAATTGTAACACCAGACTCTTTTTCTCCATCTATAATGCACCAGTTGATAGGAGCTGCACCTCTGTATTTGGGTAAAAGTGAAGCATGCTCACAAATACAGCCATACTTTGGTATGTTTAAAATTTCCTGTGACAAAATCTGACCAAAAGCCGCCACTACATAAATGTCAGCTTCATACTTTTTCAACTCAGCAATTGATTCCGGCGTTTTAATTTTGACAGGTTGAAAAACCGGAATATTGTATTTTAATGCACATTCCTTTACAGGCGGATACTGCATCTGTCCACTTCTGCCCTTGGCTTTATCAGGTTGCGTTACTGCGCAGACTACTTCGTGTCCTGCTTTCACAATTGCTTCCAAAGCAATTGCTGCAAAATCAGGTGTTCCCATAAATACTATTTTCATTATTCTTCGTCCTCATCATCTTCAAGGTCTGCAGTGTTCATTAAATCACCTTCCACCTTTTCTACATATAAATGACCATCCAGATGTTCAATTTCATGGCAGAAAGCTCTTGCTAAAAGTTCTGTTCCTTCCAGTTCGATGGTTTCCATATCTTCATTTTGTGCGACCACCTTTACATAATTGGGTCTTGTGACAATACCTGTCTTACCCGGTACGCTTAAACATCCCTCATTTCCTGTCTGTTCCCCAGAGGTCTCTACAATACGAGGATTAATTAAAACAAGTAAGTCTTCTCCTGTAACATCAATGACAACAATTCTCTTTAAAATTCCTACCTGTGGTGCTGCAAGTCCAACCCCATTTGCCTCATACATAGTTTCTACCATATCATCAATAAGGTCACGAATTCTAGGGGTAATTTCTGTCACCTCTTTTGCTACTTTATTTAATACCGGATCTCCTATTTCCCTAATTGTTCTGATTGCCATCTTCTTTTCCGCCTTTCCTTTCTCTTTCATTAATATGCACTCATCGGATCAAAATCAAACTGAACCGTATCTGCATTCCATTCTTTTTCTTTTATAAAGTTTTCCATTGCATTTTTAATGTTAATTAGTTTCGCATATTTTGTATGTTTGATATAAAATATATTTCGATATACATCACTGATTTTTCCAACATTTGCCGCAGATGGACCTATAATATAAGGTCTATCTTCTGCAAAAGTCTGTTTTACATAGTCTGCAAGCTCCTTACTATGTGCCACACCCGTCAATTCATCCTGTGACAAAATAAGAACTGCTATCATATGTGCCGCAGGTGGATACATCATGACCTCTCTGTAAGAAATCTCTTCCTCATAAAAGTTCTCATAATCTTGATTTGCCGCATGCACAATCGCATAATGCTCCGGATTATAAGTCTGGATTACAACTTCTCCCGGTAAACTGCTTCTACCCGCTCGACCCGCTGCCTGCGTAATCAGTTGAAAGGTTCTTTCTGCTGACCGATAGTCCGCCAAATGCAAAGACATGTCTGCTGCCAATATACCTACTAAGGTAACCTTTGGAAAATCATGCCCCTTTACTATCATTTGTGTGCCAACTAAAATATCAGCTTCTTCATTTGCAAACTTAGAAAGAATTTCTTCATAGCTGTTTTTATTTTGAGTTGTGTCCGCATCCATACGTAAAACTCTTGCTGTCGGAAATTCCTTTTGCAAAAGTTCCTCAATCTGCTGCGTACCTGCTCTGAAACCCAAAATATATTTCGAGCCACATTTCGGACATTTTGTCACTTTTGGCATTTCAAAGCCGCAATAATGACATACAAGCTGTCCATTTCTATGTTCCGATAAGGAAACATCACAATGTGGACATTTCATAACGTGACCGCATGCTCTGCAAGATACAAATCCTGCATATCCTCTTCTGTTAATAAACAACATACTCTGCTGTTTTTTCTGTAATCTATCCTCTAATTGCGCTCTCAAAGCTTTACTAAAAATGGAGCGATTTCCATTTTTTAATTCTTCTCTCAAATCGACCACCTGTACATGTGGCAGATTTCCACCTGCAAGGCGTTCCTTTAATGGAAATAATTTTATCTTATTTTCCTTTGCCGCATAATAAGACTCTAAAGATGGCGTTGCTGAGCCAAGCACTAAGCTTGCGTTCTTCATCTCGCAAATCTTTTTTGCAACCTCTCTTGCATGATATTTTGGCATGGTCTCACTCTTGTAGCTTGCCTCATGCTCTTCATCTATGATAATCATACCCAGCTTTGTAAAGGGAGTAAAAAGTGCAGACCTTGGTCCAATCATAATATCTATTTCTCCCTTTTTCGCCTTTTCAAACTGATCTGAGCGTTCTCCCGGTGAAAGCTTGGAATTCATTACCGAAACTTTATCTCCAAAGCGCTGATAAAAGCGAAGTAACGTCTGATAAGTCAATGCTATTTCAGGTATCAGTACAATCGTCTGTTTCCCCATTTCTATCATATGAGAAATCAGTTCCATGTATACTTCTGTCTTTCCGCTGCCTGTAATCCCATGAATCAGATAAGTCTCTCTTATACCCTTCTCATAACTTTGTAAGATTTCCTCTACAATACGCTGCTGATTCGTTGAAAGAATTTTTTTCTTTTGCTGTTGCCATCGTTCATCTCTGTTTTTTGGCAGAGCACTGCGATAACTACTTTCCTCTTCTATAGAAAGTAATCCTGCGTTTTCTAACGATTTTATTGTTGATGATGCAATATGAAGCTTTCCTGTTACCAAAAGCTGTGGTAGTCTTTGTTGCGTTGCAAGCTCTTGCATTAACCTTGCCTTAGCATTTTGATGTTTTTTTAAAAATTCCTCTGATTTCTCTAAAGCAAGCTCCGGCGATACCTGGCAACATAAAAACTTTTTCACCACCGGCTTTGACTTCGTTTTTACAGGCAACACTGTTTTTAAGGCCGCAATCATGGTTGAACCATAATTTTCTTTCATCCACCAGGCAAGGCTAATTGCATCCTCTTTTACAGTTACGCCCTGTTCCACCAGAGAGTGAATTTCTTTCATTTTATTGACATCAAAATTTGGAATATCCGTTATGTCTATGACATATCCTTTTCGAAGTGTATTCCCCATGCCAAAAGGAATATTCACTGCCATGCCTATCTCCAGGCTCTCTTGCAAGGATACCGGAATAATGTATTGAAAGGGTCTGTCCACTTTTTCATGAGAAATATCTACAATAACATCAGCAAATCTACCCATTACAATACTGCTCCCTTCTGATTTAGATATTCTTTTCACATTAGTGACCTTAAAAAGGATACCATAACCAACACTTCTTTTCAAGTTCAACAACTAAGACAGAATGACTATCACATTGATATAAATGACTATTTTCACTATAACAAGAGCCCGGCGATAAGCCGGGCTCTTGCCATATTTTCTTATGAGGGGGGAGATAGTGAGTGTCTCAACTATCTGTAACCTACTATACAAAACAAATGTGTCAAAAGTGTGTATAAATTATAAAAACAAAAAAATCTATTGATAAAATTTTAATATCATTTGTAAAGAAACAATACCTCGATATTCGTTTATATCCGGATAATAAGCAATCGAAAGAACTATATCCTTTGCCATGCCCTGATACAGTTCTGATACACTCTCCTGACCAAATTTCTGCGTTAAATAGGCATGAAACTGGTCTAAATCACCAAAATAAACAACATCAAAGTTCTTTCCCTGTTCATCCGCTACCACATATTTTCCAACATTTCTATTTTGTCCCAGGATTCTACCCTTTAAAAAACGTACCTCTTTTTGTGCAAACAATGGCTTCGGGTTTCCATTTCCAAAAGGTTCCAGTAAATCCAACTCTTCTACAAAAGGAACGGTTACATAATCCATTGGCATCGGTACATCTATCTGCACCTTTTCTTCAAAATCTTCCTCCGTCAACTGGCAATTGGTATTTATTGTTTCCCGAAACAAATCCACATTCTTTTCTTCCAAAGAAAGTCCCGCTGCCAATTTGTGCCCTCCATACTTTGTAAAAAGTTCCTTACATTTTGTCATTTCTTCATACATATGAAAAGCATCGATACTTCTTCCGGAACCTTTTACGCCCTCTTCACCTCTTGTCAGTACAAAGGTTGGCTTACAGTATTTTTCCCGAATGCGTCCCGCAATAATACCCGCTAAGCTTTCATGCACCTCCGGCAAATAAATAACAAGCACCTTGTCTTTTATATACCCTTTTTCTTCTATCTGTGCCACAGCTTCGTCAACGCCCTCTGCAGTCAGCTCCTTTCGACTGTCATTCATGGATTTCAGGCTTGCTGCCAACATCATAGCCTTGGCCTTATCCTGTTCTTTGAACAAATCCAGTGCATTATCCGCTGTATCCAATCTGCCTGTCGCATTCAGACATGGTCCCAAAACAAATCCTATGGTATAAGGTTTGATATTTTCCGGTTGTACACCCGATACTTCAATCAGGCAGCGCATACCAAGATTTCTTGAGTTTTTTATAAGCTGAAGCCCCTGTTTTACCAAAATTCTGTTTTCGTCCTTTAGCTCCATCACATCTCCAATCGTTGCAAATGCAGCAAATTCTAATAATTCCAAACCAAGCTCCGTATGCACCATTTCCTGCCAGTTTTTCTGCTGTATATAAGAATGCAGGGCAAGCACAAATTTATATGCGACCACTGCACCACAAATCTCCGCAAAAGGATACCTGCAATCTGTCTGTTTTGGATCTATGACCGCATCCGCAGGAGGGAGCAGATATTTTCTGATTCCATCTGCCTGTTCCTCATAAGGCACTTCATGATGGTCTGTTACTACAACTGTCATTCCAAGTTCCTTCGCATAGGCAATCTGCGACATTGCAGCAATCCCGTTATCACAGGTTAAAATCGTGTCTATATCTGCTTCATATGCCTCTTGAATCAAATGCTCATTCAAACCATAGCCATCCTTCATTCGATGAGGAATAGCTGTATCTACATCAGCTCCGCAGGATGTTAAGCCCTTGTATAATACAAACGTAGCACATACACCATCTATATCGTAATCCCCAATAATTCGTATCTTCTTCTTTTCTGCAATTTTATTAGCAAGAATTTGAACGCCTTTATCCATATCCTTTAACAGAAATGGATCATAAATATCCTCTAAGCCCCCTTGCATAAATTTTCGAATATCTTCTTCCTCAATGATATCTCTGTTCCGAATAATTCTTGCCAATACCGGACTGATTTTGTATTGTTCAGCTATCTGTCCGAAATCAGCTTTTTTCATCATCACGGTCCATTTACTCATGTCATTCCTCTTTCTGTCTATGCAAAGCTAAACTCTACCACTGCATAGGTTTTTTGTTCCTCATTTTGCAATTTTACCTGCATTTTATCCTGCTCCCTATATACGATAGGTGTAATGATATCCTTATAGTATGCTGCCGTTTTATATTCTACTCTGATTTCCTTTACCTCAGCATCCTTTGGTATATAGCTCATCGCAATAGTCACATATTCCGCATTATTCATATGCTGGTTAGAATCAATCTGGTGCATGCCAACGCTGATTTTTTCCATTTCCTGTGCATGTTCACCCACCTGGATTTTTCTTGGCTTATAATCCATATCAATCCTTTCACCAATTTCATAGCCATTTAAGATTTCCTCAGTAGGGCGGAAAGGCATCATATGTTCCATATCTGTCAAAGACCAAACAGAATTTGCATAAGCCAAAAGTTCTCCCTCTGCTGTTTTCATATAAAAATTTCTATTCCCCAAAAATCCTTTAAATTGGTACGGAATAGTTGTAATTTCCACGTTTTCTCCCAGTCTTGGACGTCTTACAATATCTACCTGCCATGCGCCTAAAAGCCATGCAAGCTTTCTCTCCTGTAAATAATCCATAGTCATTTTCCCATCCTCAGCTTCAAACAATGCTGCATCCTGAAAATAATCAATTAGTCTGTTTATCTTTAACTTCAATTCTCCATCAGTTTCACTAAATCTGATTCTCCCCTTGTATGAATACATTTCCTTTACCTCACGCCTTTAAAATATATATTCTGATTAATCCAATAAATAATAAATGTAACGGATATATCCAATAAAATAACAGTTTCACATTCCAGCCTCTTTTCCCGTTATAGAAATGAATCGGAATAAAAGCAAGCGGTGCAGTCACCTCATAAGAAAACGCAATTGCTCCTATGATATCGCGCTCCCAAGCACTCACTGTTTTCAAGTAATAGAACATCACAATAAATAATACACCTAAATAGTGATAATCAAAGTCCAGAAATTGTGCAAATAAAGCACCAAAAAGAATAATCACTGCCTGTTTTATGAGAGATTTTATATCATACCCTTTAAATTTTTCCAATAGCGCAATCACAAGCAATCCTGTTGTCAAAGTAAAAAACACATTTTGCGCAGAACTGTCAATAAAAGCACCTCTTGATGTCATATCAAAAGGCACCTCTGAAATTACTGCAAACAGAAATAATCTTCCGATATATTTTCTCACGTTCTTTGTATAAGTAAATCCTTCCACAAGCAAAAAGCAATAAATCGGAAATGCAATCCGTCCCGCAAATCTGATACACTCATAAATCTGTTTTTCATAGCCCGGTATCCATCTGTAAATTCCTACTCCAAAATGGTCTATCAGCATGGAAATCACAGCTATCATCTTTAATGTAGATGAAGAAATTCCTTTTCTTTTTCCAGTCATACCTTTCCTCGTCGTCATACCGAAAAAGAGCTGCCACAGCTGTAGCAGCTCTTTTCACTATTTATTTGTTTTTTGTAGTTTTTCCTGTAATCCTTGTTTTGAGTACATACCATAATGCACCCGTTACACATACAGATGAATAAGTACCACATACAATACCTACCATTAATGGTAACGCAAATTCACGGATAGAAGAAACTCCCAAAATGAATAAAGCAGCAACCATAACAAAAGTAGTCAAAGAAGTAAATATACTTCTTGAAAGAGTCTGACTAATACTCTTATTTACCAGATCTTCTAATGTTTCCTTCTTACTCATAGAAGAAAGATTTTCTCTTATTCTATCAAAGATAACAATTGTTGCATTGATAGAGTAACCAACAATCGTTAACATACATGCGATAAAAGTGCTGCCTACTGATACCTTAGCAATTGCATAGAATGCAAGTACTACTAAAACATCATGAATTAATGCAGCTACAGAACTTGCGCCAAATCTGATATCTTTAAATCTGAACCAAATATAGATTAACATACAAATTGCTGCAATAATCACTGCGACAATAGCATCGCTCTTCATCTCTGAACTAATGGTTGAACTAATCGTTTCCGCTGTTATTAAGCTTTCATCTACACCGAATTTCTCTACAAGAGTATTTGCCATTTCTTCTCTTTCATTAACAGAAAGAGTTCTTGTCTTAAATACTACCTGATTGGTACCGGCAACCTTCTGTACCTGAACATTTGCATCACCTGTTAACTCTTCGATAACAGGAACTACTTCTGCATCTATATCAGCAATCTTTAAATCTTCCTGGAAAGTTACATTAGTAGAAGTACCGCCTACAAAATCAAGGCTGTAATTCAAAATATTACCCGTTGTTCCTTTATTCACACCCATGAATACAAAGCCAAGTACAATAACTGCAATAGAAGCACCAAAGAAAATCTTTCTCTTTGCTAAGAAATTGATTGTCTTTCCTTCCTTTGCTGCACCATAAAACTTGATATCCTTTAAGCCTACTGCATAGAACGCTTTTAAGATTAATCTTGTAATTACAAGTGCTGTGAACATTGATAAAACAATACCAAGTGCCAGGGTCTGTGCAAAGCCCTTTACAGTACCTGAGCCCTTTAATCCCAACACTGCTGCTGCAATTAAAGTAGTAATATTACCGTCAATAATTGCAGATAACGCTTTCTTAAATCCAATATCAATAGAACTTCTTACTGTCTTACCTGTTGCAAGTTCTTCTCTGATACGTGCAAAAATAATAACATTTGCATCAACCGCCATACCGATAGAAAGGATAATACCAGCGATACCCGGTAAAGTCAGAGTTAACTCAAACATATTTAAGAAAAGAACTATTAAAATAGTGTAAATAAGTAATGCTAAAGATGCAGCAATACCAGGAATAAAATATACAGCAATCATAAAAATGATGATTAGAGCAAGACCGATAGCACCTGCATATAAGCTCTTAGTAACTGCTTCTGAGCCAAGCTGTGCACCTACTACATTAGAACGAAGTTCTTCTAATTCAAGCTTTAAGCCACCAATTCTAATCTGGCTTGCAAGTCTTTCTGCCTCTTCGTAGCTGTCCATTCCGGTAATCTGAGCCTGTCCGTCTGAAATAGCAGCCTGAACTCTTGGTACGCTGATGAAATCACCATCATAATAAATACCAATAGTTTCACCTGATGCATATGCCTTTGCTGTTGCTGTTGCAAATGCATCTGTTCCTTCAGAAGTAAATGTCAAAGATACAACAAACTGGCTGTTTCCCATACTATCCTGGGCAGAACCGCCCTGTGCAGCAGCCACATCAGTACCGGTTAACACAATGCTGCCATCTGCCTGCAATTCTTCGATAGTCTTATTTAAGCTATAGCCACACTGTCCTTCGCCTGTATAGGAATAATTTTGTGTACCATCACTACCTGTCTGTGCCACGAAATACAATGCACCCGGTTTACCTAAATCGTTCAAAATCTCATTTGCATCTGAAACACCAGGTATTTCTATATTAATTCTGTCAGAGCCCTCCTGATATACAAGCGCTTCTGTACTATAAGACTCTACTCTTTTCTGAAGCTTATATACCGTATCGCTCATATCCTCTTCAGAAGGCTTTTCATCACCTACTACCTGATAGGTAATGCTGACACCACCTGCCAAATCAAGACCCTGTTTAATCTGTGATGCAGCACCTGCTTTTTCTGTTCCAATGCCCCATATAGCCACATACCCTAAGCCAATAATTGCTAAAAGTGTACAGACTAATGTAATAATGCCTTTACTCTTTTTCATTATTTATATCTCCTTTTGCCTACTCGGCACTTTCTTCGGCCATAGCCGCTTTTATCATGATCGCACATTCAACACGTTTTCTCTGGAGCTCACAACCAAGGTCATAAGCATCATTGATATTACCGTGGAAATTGTAAGAGTTTGCTGCGCAGCCCCCACTGCAATAAAACTTAGCAAAGCAATTCTTACACTTTTCTTTTGAATACACATTGCATGATTTAAATTCATCGCGAACCTTTGTATTTACAATACCGGTGTCCACATTACCCATCAGGAATTCTTCCTGACCTACAAACTGATGACATGGATAAAAGTCTCCCCAAGGCGTCACAGCCAGATACTCAGTACCTGAGCCGCAGCCGGATAAGCGTTTGTATACGCAAGGACCGCCTTTTAAATCTATCATAAAATGGAAGAAATTAACACCTTTTCCTTCTTTTTGGCGTTTAATCAATTCCACTGCCAGTTTGTCATACTCTGCAAGAATTGCAGGAATATCCTCTTCTCTTAACGCATATTCCTCTGTTTCCGGTGCAACAACAGGCTCTACGGAAATCTGCTTAAATCCTAAATCTGCTAAATGCTTTACATCCTCCGCAAAATCCAGATTATGATGAGTAAAGGTTCCACGCACATAATAATTCATCTGGTTTCTGCTCTCTGCAACCTTTTGGAACTTAGGGATAATCTCATCATAGCTTCCCTGTCCGCCTCTGTGTGGTCTCATGTAATCATGAATTTCTTTACGTCCGTCCACACTCAATACGATATTTGCCATTTCCCTATTTGCAAATTCTAAAATGTCATCATTTAACAATACGCCATTGGTAGTTAATGTAAATCTGAATTTCTTATGATTTGGCTCCTCAAGACTTCTTCCATAAGCAACCAAATCCTTTACTACCTGCCAGTTCATCAATGGCTCGCCGCCAAAGAAATCCACTTCAAGATTTACACGGCTTCCTGAATTCGCTACCAGAAAATCCAATGCTTTCTTACCAACCTCAAAGCTCATCAAGGCTCTTCTTCCATGATACTCACCTTCTTCTGCAAAACAATATTTGCAGGCAAGATTACAATCATGTGCAATATGTAAACAAAGCGCCTTTACTACTGTTTCCCTATTTTTAAAGGCATCAATACTCTTTTCGTAAATATCCTCTGAAAAGAGCATTTCTGCTTCTCTTAACTCTAAAATTTCATCAACAATTTCTTCTAAATCTGTCTGATTGTCAGCAAATTTGCTGTCCTTTGCAAGAGTACCAAGAATTTCCTCCTTGGAAGCCTTTTCCAAATGATTTTCAACAATCGCTGCTATTACATCATAAACAACCTCTTCCACAACGTGTACAGAACCGCTATTGACATCTAACACGATGTTGAACCCGTTATTTTTGTACTGGTGTATCAATTCTTTTCTTTCCTTCCCATGATTAGCATACGTGCAAAAAGCAGCGACTCTTTATCATCGCTGCTTATCTCAATCATCTATTGCAACATCATATGCTAAATTATTTTACCTGTTCGCAACTCTGATTTCCAACAGTGCAAGATGTCTTACAAGCTGACTGGCAAGATGTCTGGCATTCTCCACATCCACCTTTTTTCATAGACTCCTTATAATCTCTTGTGGTCAATGTTTTGATATGTTTCATAACAAAAGCCTCCTAACATTATTGAGGTCAAAAAGACCTAATTTATATACTTTAAGTAGTATATCATAGTTTTATCAACAAAAAAAGTACTTTTAAAAAAAATTATGCAAGCATTCCTCCTAAAGTTGCACTGCCTATGCAAATTGCGGCTATCACAAGTGTTCTTCCCTCTTGCAGGAAAGAAATACTGTCATATTTGAAACAGGAAAAGATAATGAGCACAATCACATAGCATACCCCTGTAATGCATCCCTTTATATATTTCTTTTCCCGCTTTCTTCCGGAAAGAAAACCTCCCAAAAAACAGGAAAGAACATAGGTTATGGTTATTCCTACCCGAATACCCTGTTGAGGTATATGTAACTGATATGTAAAAAAGGCCAGCAGCAATATGCACAGCGTTGTTACCAAAAAAGACATCAGCATACCAAAAACCGTAAAAAAAAGGTTTTCTGTTAATTTTTCTTTCATAATTTGAACCACGCCTTTCTATTGTATTTTTTTTCTAATACTGATATAATCTATGCAACTGCTCTTTGTGTTATGAATAGATAGCCAAAGAGCCTAATACTATTTATTAAGGAGTGATTATAACTTGGATACCTCTGGTGTCATACAACTTTGTGTTTTAGTAGTTCTTTTGTTTCTATCTGCTTTCTTCTCGTCTGCAGAGACAGCACTTACCACGCTTAGCCCGATTAAGGTACGTTCCTGGGTAGAAGAAAATCCTACAAAAAGGGTTCTTACCCTTCAAAAAATTTTGGATAACCGCAATAAGCTGATTAGTGCCATTTTAATAGGTAATAATATCGTAAATATCAGTGCTTCTTCCCTGACAACATCTCTTGTTATCAGCGTTTGGGGAAATGCCGCTGTTGGTGTTGCTACCGGTGTTCTTACCTTGTTCGTTCTTCTTTTCGGTGAAATAATTCCAAAAACCTGGGCTATGTGTAATAATGAAAAACTTTCACTGGCTTATGCAAAAGTAATTTATCTGTTGATGCAGGTTTTAACGCCCGTTATTTACATAGTAAACTTAATTGCGGATTTCATTTTGCGTCTGTTACATATTGATTCATCTAAAAAAACAGCCATGACTGAAACCGAACTGAAAACATATGTAGATGTCAGTCATGAGGACGGTGTTATCGAGCAGGAAGAAAAGAATATTATTTATAATGTATTTGATTTTAGTGACTCTGTTGCAAAAGATATCATGATTCCCCGTATCGATATGACAACGATTGACGTGGATGCAAGCTATCAGGATGCTTTAAACCTTTTCAAAGAGTCTATGTATACAAGAATACCTGTTTATGAAAATGAAATCGACAACGTCATTGGTATTATCAACATCAAGGATTTTCTTTTAGTACCTAATAAGAGGCTTTTTAAAATTCGTGATATCATGCGTGAAGCACATTATACCTATGAGTTTAAAAAGACTGCAGATCTTTTATTGGAAATGCGTAACATTGCTGCTAATGTCTCTTTGGTACTAAACGAATATGGTGCTACGGTAGGAATGATTACCATGGAAGACCTGTTAGAAGAAATTGTTGGTGAAATCCGTGATGAATATGATGAGGATGAAGAAGACCTTATTCAGGAAATTGACGAGCGCACCTATTTAGTAGATGCCAGTATGAAGCTTTCCGATATCAATGATGCATTAGGAACAGAGTTTACTTCTGAAAATTATGATTCCATCGGTGGTATCATCATTGAAATGCTCGATCGTTTTCCATCGGAAAATGAACAGGTTGCAACAGATTCCAACATTGTACTAACAGCCGCAGAAGTTATTCAAAACCGTATTGAAAAGGTAAAGATTGAATTGCCCGAGCAGGACGATACCGAAGAGTCGGAAGACACTCCGGAAACTGACAGTAGTGTCACAGAAGTTAAAGAATAAACCAAGGGATTATTCCCTGATTAACAATCGAGCAGTATACTTTGATAAACTCAAAATATACTGCTCGCATTTTTTTTGCTGATACGTTTTTCATTTCTTCCATATTTGCAATTTACAAATCAGCATAGAAATGGTAAGTATCCAAAATTTCTTTTGGAACATCTTCCGTTTCTTTTTGAATGGCCTTGATTTTTAATTCAAATTCCTGTTTTTTCTTTAATGCCGTTCTCTGTCCTCTTGCCATAGCCACTTCATATGGTCTTTGTGCTGACAACTTATCTCTTAAAGATTTTTCAAACGGGCAATAGGTTGCAAGTAATTCTCTTGCCACCTTATTCATCTTCATAGAGCCATTTGACTCATTTTTAATCCACGCCTCATAATCAAGCAGAAAAATTTCCCTGGAATTATTTCTGCCCTTTTGAATTTGCAGCTTAAACTTTTCTCTTGCTTCATCGGAAAGCTCTCTATTTTTGCGATAGAACTGAATATAATCCATATACTCTGAAGTCAATGACTTCACTTTGACATCATTCCACGCCATACCTTGAATACATCTACACAGCTCCCATCTGAAACGGCCAAACATTTTAACAACCAAATCATCAATATTCGTACTGCATAAGATTGGGAAACAAAATCTTCCGGGTGTAGCTTTATTTTTTCCGCCAACCTCCTGCCACATAGAAGCATTGATACCAAAGATTGGGAATAAGATGACATCCGGATATACATTTTTCATAATCGTTTCATTGGTAATTTTAAGCTCTGTATTCGAATAAATGACCTCTCGGTAAAAAACAGAATAATCAAGCTTTGCCCAATTTGCAATACTTTCATTGATACGTTTTTTCGTTACCAATATTTTATCCAGATAGCCAAAAATTGCTTCTTTATACAAAATAGGCATGTACGCAGTAGGCTGTCCATAAAGCGTTCTGGTATTTGCCTTCTGCATATTCATGACCTCATATTCCACACGTTTCTCAATATCATCCAGTAAACGCTTCTGCTCTTCTTCCGTGATGTCTCCTTGTTTTTTCAAGGTTCTTAAATTTTCTATGTAGTCCTCATCAAACTCACTCTTTGATGGGTCTCTTCGCCTTTCTCTGATTTCATTTAACCATTCTACCATCGTAAATACCTGGCATGGTCCTTCATTCTTTTCCGGTTCAATACCACATAAAAATGCAAGCTGTTCTTCATCCAAAAGTCTTTCATCTAGCATACCAAAATTTAAGAAAAGCTCTACCGCTTTCGGTAGTGTGTTTAAACTGTTACAGCATTTTCTGTAACAATTCAAATAAAGATTAAATACAATTGGAGTAATTGCCTTCTTTGCTTTTTTAATATCATCCTCTACAGATAATCTGTCAGGTGCATTTACCAAGTACTCTACATTTGTCTTCAAAGTATTTTCCTCTTCCTCCGGCAACTGACCATACTTGATAACCTGATCCATAGAATTCTTTAAGGACAAAACAGCTCTCTTAATTGCAGCGTCCTTTTCTTCTTTCTTTTCTTTTTCAGATTCTGTCATTTCTGCAGAAATAATATTGGTTATTTTCTTCTTGAACGGCTCAGTATCTAATGGAGCCATACCTTGCATCTGTTTTTGCAGCTCCTCATATTGGAAAGAAACCTCTTCAAAAATGCCCTCTAAAAGCTCTCTCATTTCATCAGGTACGAATCCTTTTCTTCGCATTTCCTGCCCTTGCACACAACAGTATTCAAACAAATTGTGACCCATACGAAGACCAAGCAGTGCAAGCATATCCTTGATATAATCTATCATCTGCTGACAGTCCTCCAAAAAGCTTTCTGCAAGAGCCGTGATTTCCAAAGTCTGATAGCTTACCATTTCTTCACTATATGAAAAGTACAGTTTATTCGCGCTTAAAGGTATTTTTGCAGCTTCTGTATAATACACCAGTTTATCTTCGCTTGCATCGGAAACAGCCTCATATGCTTTCAATTCTTCTATCTCATCTAAAGCAATCATTTGCAAACTGTTGTCACGACACACATCTTTATAACCATTGTATGCCTTTTTCGTAAAATGATAAATGCGATATGCTCTTTCACTCAAAGCTGTACGGATTTTAGAAAGCTCTGTAATATATTTAAACTGGGATGAAATCATAATAGCACGATAATCTGCATTTTTTGCGACAATTTCATGTAACGACTCCTGTCCCTTACAAGGTAAAATATATACAACAGAATCATCCAATGCTGTATAGGTAGCTCTGTAAGATTCCTTATCCATATCATTTAAAGCCAAAAAAGAACCCTGTGGTCTGATAAGCTTCATCCATTCGTTCTGCATCATCACTTTCCCGGATAAAACAATACCAACCTGCCCTACCTCTTCACCTTGCTGAAAAACAATATCACCCTTTTTCACCGCATTTTTTCCATTTACCTTTAGCATAACATCCCTCCAATAACTGCAGACCTGTCAGTCTTTCTACCTCTTTTGGTATTTTGGTTTCTTCCTCTTTTACGCAAACACAAATCATATACTGCTCTATAGTATCTATATACTCTATTTTTGCATATTCTGATTGTCCACAATCATAAATACGATTATTTTCTATTTCACATACTACCTCTGACAAAGGAATTGTTAATCCTGTTCCTGTCAGTTTTGTATAGCTTTCCTTTGCTGTCCATAATTGATAAAACAGTTCTCTTCTATTTTGTATTTCCTCTTGTTGCAACTTTTGAACTTCTATTTGTGCAAAAAATCTTTCTGCCACTTTTTCACGATAATCTTTTATCTGTTCTATATCTACTCCGACTTCCTGACCATCCACTGCACACAAAATCCAATCTCCGGAATGAGATAAAGAAAAATGAAATTCTCCATCCTGCACATATGGTTTCCCATTTTTTTCTTCCTTTATCTCTAAAGATTCCCAATCTTCTTCTGTATATCCTCTTTGTAAATACCCATATCTCAATAAAAGACCAGCACCAATACTTCTAAGCCGGTCTTCTTTGCGTTTTATTTGATTTATCCGCTGTCTTCGCTTGTAATCTAACAGTTGTGTCATTTTTTCAATATCAAATCTTTCAAGCTCATCTTTTCTTACAGCGTATATTCTCATTTTGTTTTCCTTCTCTTTGCTTTCATCAGTAATTGGGCAGGTAAAAAACCTGCCCATATCTCTTTTAGTTTAATACTTTCCGAAATCACCATCAAGAGAAATAATTGTTTCATTATCCTGGTAGTCCGATTCTCTATTATCATGCATAAAGTCATTGTCAAAGCCACTTGACTGTGACTTACCTACTGCTAAGAGCTTATATTTTCCTACTGCATGTTGTAACTGACCTGCCAAAGCAGAAAGCTCTGCACTTGCAGCCGCACACTGTTGACTTGTTGCAGAATTTGTCTGTACAACATCTGCAATCTGTGTGATACCTGCATTTACCTGTCCAACAGAATTTGCCTGATTATCAGATGCCTTTGCAATATTGCTGACTAAGGTTGCAATATTTTCTACTGACTCTAAAATTTCTTCTAAAGCTGCTGCTGTTTCTACTGCAAGCTTAGAACCAACCTCTACCTTACGAATAGAATCTTCAATCATTTCAGCAGAATCCTTTGCTGCTTCTGCCGATTTGCTTGCAAGGTTTCTTACCTCATCAGCTACTACTGCAAATCCTTTTCCATGAATACCTGCACGTGCCGCCTCCACAGAAGCATTCAAAGCAAGGATGTTGGTTTGGAAGGCAATATCATCAATGACCTTCATAATTTTTGAAATATTTTCAGAGGATTCATTGATATCCTTCATCGCTTTAATCATATTCTGCATCTGCTCATTGCCACGAATAGCACCTTCTTTTGTATTTTGTACTAATTCGTTTGCTGCATTTGCATCATCTGCGTTAATCTTTGCACCATTTGCAATTTCTTCTATGGATGCTGTAATCTCTTCAATCGCACTTGCCTGTTCCGTAGTTCCTTGTGCAAGAGAATTGCTGGCACTAGCCACTTCATTCGCGCCGGATGCCATTCTTGCTGCAGCATCTCGAATCACTGTCAAATTCTTATTATTATCACGCACCATTTTAGCAATCGCTTTACCCATCACGTCTTTGTCGCTGTTTGGTATAATCGTCTGTGTCAAATCCCCCTCTGCCACTGTTTCTGCAACACGTGCCTGCGCACCAATATTTTTTACCATGATGCCAAAATCATCTAACAAATCTCCTAATTCATTATCATCTTTCTTGGTAGTATCCTGCTGGATATCTCCAACTGCCATACCTTTTGCAATATTGGAAATTCTTAAAATCGGCTGTATAATTTTATTTTTAGCCACCTTCATGGTAGTGATGCTGAACAGAATAAAGAAGAAAATGGATGTCCCGATAGTAAACATTCTGTAATTACGTATGGTTCTTGTTGTAGAAGTTCTTTCTTTTCCGGCAAAAATCATACCCACTACGCTTCCTGTACTGTCCTTAATCGGTCCGTAATAGCCATAGTAGTCTTCATCATTGATTTTTACATCTGTTGTGGAATATTCCAATCCATTATTGATAACCTGATTTACAATTTTCGTCTCTGCAGTTGTTCCCACAATACGCTGTCCGCTGGAATTCTTAATGGTGGTCACTCTTCTGGTATCACCCAGAAAAATAGTAATTTCCACATCATTCTGGCTTGCAATCTGATCCAGAAAATCTACATTTTGTGAAATATTAAAATCACCCTTATATAAGTCAGTTCCATCATAGGAAAAAGAACCACTGTCTATTTTATTCAATGAATAACCTGTTGTTGAAACAATGGATCTCAAATTTTGAATCGCACGTGATTCCATAATATCCCCAATTGTCATATCAAAATAAATTGTAAGGATTAAACAAACGCAAAAAATAGGAAAGCTTACTGTTAATGACTGTAATTTGTAAATACTCAGTCTCCCAAAAATATTCTTCTTTTGTTTTTCCATAGATAACATCCTTTCACACAAAAATTCATTAACTACTATATAATATTTTAAGTTGTTTCTACTTTTAAGTCAATACATTAAGTTGTCAGTTATTAAATCATTTTTGTGTAAATAGCATTTTAGTCTACATAAAGGTATTTTCGCATTGTTTTCAATGCCCCCTTTTCTAATCTGGAAACCTGTGCCTGAGAAATACCTACAAAATCCGCTACCTCCATCTGAGTCTTTCCCTCAAAAAATCTCAGCGTAATAATCTCTTTCTCCCTCTCATTCAACTTTTTCATAGCATCCTCAATAGCTATATTTTCAATCCAATTTTCCTCCTTATTTTTCTTATCACTAATCTGGTCCATCACATATAAGGCATCTCCATTATCTGTATAAACCGGCTCATAGAGGCTCATCGGATTTTGTATGGCATCTAAAGCATACACAATCTCTTCTTTAGAAATCCCTATCTCTGTTGCAATTTCCGCTATAGTAGGTTCCTTCAAATTCTTTTTTGTCAGACTTTCTCGTGCATAAATTGCTTTATATGCAGTATCCTTCAAGGACCTGCTGACACGAATTGCATTATTATCTCTTAAAAACCTTCTTATTTCTCCTATAATCATCGGAACAGCATAGGTACTGAATTTTACATCCATGGATGTGTCAAAGTGGTCTATTGCTTTCATTAATCCAATGCATCCAATTTGAAACAAATCGTCCACGTTTTCATTTGACTGTGAAAAACGTTTGATTACGCTAAGAACCAATCTAAGATTACCCTTAATATACTTTTCTCTTGCGTCCATATCGCCTTGTTCTATTTTTTCAAACAATTGCTTTTTTTCTTCATTGTCCAAAACAGGAAGCTTTGATGTATTTACTCCACAAATTTCCACCTTACACTGCACCATATACTGTCTCTGCCTTTCTCATAGCCTTATTTTTTATAAACTATGTATCCAAAGTTCAGACCTCTTTCATCATTTCCTTTTTCAGGCGTTTCATGATGCGTTTTTCTAATCTGGAAATATAGGATTGAGAAATTCCTAAATAATCTGCTACCTCCTTTTGTGTCATTTCCTTTCCACTTCTGTTCCCCAATCCAAACCGTAATCGAATGATTAATTTTTCTCTGTCATGTAATTGTTCAATCGCTTTTTTTAATAATTTTCGTTCAGCCTCCTTTTCTAAATCCTTATATATCACATCTTCGTCTGTACCAAGAATATCGGATAATAGAAGCTCATTTCCATCCCAGTCTACATTTAGAGGTTCATCTATAGAAACCTCCATTTTTGTTTTATTATTTCTTCTCAGATACATCAGAATTTCATTTTCAATACAACGAGAAGCATAAGTCGCAAGTTTGATGTTTTTCTCTCTGTTATAGGTATTGATGGATTTAATCAAACCAATCGTCCCTATCGATATTAAATCTTCTACACCTATTCCTGTATTGTCAAACTTTTTTGCAATATACACTACCAAACGCAAATTGTGTTCAATCAGAACTGCCTTGGATGCATCAGCATTATCTGTTTCAAGACCATATATCATCTCATTTTCCCGTTCCACATCTAACGGAGGCGGCAATACATCTGTTCCACCTATATAAAAAATATCTTTACTGTCTACACATTCTACAGCACCCTTATGCCCCCCGATTTTCATATGTTTGGGCAAATAAATGCTCCACATTGTTTCCATAACCCATTCTTCCTTTCAAACAGTCTTTATGAAGTATCATTTGGAACTTCCCTTCTGAGGAAAGCTTTCCTGTATAAATCCCTATAATCGCTCCATAAATATTTTTTGTACCTTCTTCCTTCGTAATTGTAATCCGGTCTGCTTCAATAGCAGCTAAAATTCCTTGTTCCTGCCCTACACTATGAAAAGATATAAAATGATAATCCTCCCAGGAAACATGCTTCAATATTTCCTCCATACAATCTTTTTCAACGATGCAAACCATTTTTCCTGTTGTATTCTCTCTCAATTCATTTCCTGTGTCCAACAGTGCATCCACTTCAACTTTTTCACCAAAAGCTAAAATCATCGTAGGATAAATCTCTCTCTTCTCCTCTTCCCCCTGTTTCAGCCACACCAATAAGAACATGACCGTAAGTGCCACTCCCGCTTCCACAAAAAATAAATACTCTTTATTCATTCTCAAAGACAGTTCCAAAATGCTAACATGAACTGACACAAGTGTCAGATAATACAGCAGGCTTTGAAAAAGTCTTCGCTTGTTTATACCCGGAAATAAAATTCTTGAAAAAATAACCGGCTGCAAAATTATCGCAATTGGAAGTATCCATCTCATGGAATACATTACGCAAAGAAGCTGTAAAAAAGTTTCCAATAGAGATGCAGACAATAATTGATACCAGGCTATTTTTTTATTCATTAGACACATCAGCCACAAAAATACCGTCAATTGAAGCAATACATTTCTTACTGCAAACACATCTATATAAAACTCATATATTTTACTCACCTCTATCCTTATTTTCCTTTGTGTTTACAAAAAGAGTATATAAAAAACCCCTTGCTTTATTTGTCAAAGCAAGGGGCTTAAACCCAATTTTTTTTCGACTTTATTCGATTATCTTTTTAAGAAATCCGGAATCTTTAAAGTTTGTTCTTTCACATTACTTTTAATCGCATCCGGTCTCTGAATACCCTGTAATGGCTTTACAGGAACTGTATTTCCTGTTGGCTGTGTAGCAGGTGTAACAGGAGAAACTGTCTTTTTGATAGTTGGTGTAACAGCTGGTTTTACTGAGAAATTATTTGAAAGCTTTGCAGCCTGTCCACCCTGATCAAGACCAGTTGCAATAACTGTAATTGTACAGGAATCTGCCATTTCCTCATTATACATAGCACCAAAGATAACATTTACGTCATCACCGGTCAATTCACGTACATAATCTGCCGCATCTGATGCATCAAAGATTGAAATATCACCGGAAACATTTAAGATAACGTCTGTAGCACCGCTGATTGTTGTCTCTAACAATGGTGATTCCACAGCCATCTTAATAGCTTCGGAAGCCTTATCCTCTCCCTTGCCATAACCAATACCGATATGTGCAATACCCTTGTCCTTCATAACAGTCTGAACGTCTGCAAAGTCAAGGTTAATAACAGCCGGTACATTAATCAGGTCTGTAATACCCTGTACAGCCTGCTGTAATACTTCATCTGCTTTCTTTAAAGCATCCGGCATTGTTGTACGTCTGTCAACGATTTCCAGTAATTTGTCATTTGGAATGACAATTAATGTATCTACATGCTGTTTCAGCTTTTCAATACCACCCAACGCATTTGTCATACGTGTCCTTGCTTCAAAACGGAAAGGCTTTGTAACAACACCAACTGTCAAAATCCCCATTCCTTTTGCAATCGCTGCAACAATAGGTGCAGCTCCCGTACCGGTTCCGCCTCCCATACCACATGTAACAAATACCATATCAGCACCTTTTAATGCTGCCTCAATATCTTCTGAACTTTCTTCTGCCGCTTTTTCCCCTACTTCCGGTTTTGCACCGGCTCCAAGACCCTTTGTCAGCTTTTCACCAATCTGCAATAATTTAGGAGCTTTACACAATTTTAATGCCTGCTTATCAGTATTTACTCCTATAAACTCCACACCGCTAATATTTTCATCTATCATTCGGTTTACTGCATTATTGCCAGCACCGCCAACACCAACAACAATAATTCTTGCTGCTGCATCTGTATCGTTAGTCTTAATCTCGAGCAAGTTTCCTTCCTCCTTCACAATTCCTTATATAAATTCCATCTAACTAATCATATAATTTTTTAGCCAATTAATCAACCCTTTTTTGCTTAATTGAAACAATTTATGTAACTTTTTCTTACTTATCCTTCCTCTATTTCAAAGGAAATAGTTTTTTTATCTGAAGAATAATTTTGTAAATCAAGTGTTCCGCATTTCCCCTCCAATTCCGGTAATATGTATGGAAGCTGCATCACTTTTTCATCCAAATTTTCCAATTTTCCCAGATATACTTTTACCTTTTTATAGCCCAGTGTCACATTATAATTGCTGTCAAACTGAATCTTATCGCAATTCACATCATATTTATTTAAAAGCTTTGTAATTGTCAGAATATTTCGAAAAACACTATCATCTGACACAGGCAGCTTTTCGTATAAAACCACATGATCAAAATCAAGCCCTGTTACTTGTGGAATACCACTGGTAGTAACTTTAGAGGCTTCTACAATCATTCCATCATTATCAAAATACATATATCTACCAAGATATTCCACATATCCGGCCAAGGATTTTTCATATACCATAATTTTTATGGTATCGTTAGACACAACATTCACATCCATGGTCTCGATAAATGGAATATCTGTAATTTCCTTATTTTTGTACTTTAGCGAAAGATAGAGAGAATTATCTCCCAAATACCCTTTCACCACAAAATTTTGTATTTCCTGTGCAGAATAATGCTTATTTCCCTCGACTGCTACTGTCTTTACTGCATAATGCATCAACAAAAAATAACTGACTAAAAGCAGTATTGCAACCACACTCAATAAACAAATAAGTCTTATTTTTAATTGTAAATGAGGGATAAAACTATAATCTGCCTTTTCTATTCCCTTATGTTTCATGAACTCTCAACAACCCTTTTCTATCTTTGCGCCAAGGCTTCTATAATCCCTGACAATATCCTCATATCCTCTTTCCACAAATCCTATATCAAATACCGTGGTTATACCTTCTGCAATGAGTCCCGCCTCTACTAAAGCTGCACCGCCTCGCAGTTCTCTTGCAATAACATTTCTACCTGCTAATTCCTTTACCCCCTCTATCGTACAACCTCCATCCTGTAATGATATCCGGGCACCCATTCTTTCTAATTCCTCAACGATACGAAATCTTTGCCCGAAAATCGTATCCTTTAACACAAGTTTCCCTTCTGACACACAGGCCGTTGTCAATAGTGAGGACTGCAAATCCGTCGGAAATCCAGGATAGCTTGCTGTTTCCAATCTTTCCAAATTACAAGGTCTTCTATCTGAAAGCAGCTCTATCGTTTTCTTTGCTTCATCACAGGTAATAGTTCCACCCATTTGCCGAATGGTCTCTAAAGTTTTCTCCATATGTTCTATCGGCGCATTTTCCAGCACAATATGCCCACCGGTTCCTAACGCACCAAACAAATACGTGCCGGCCACAATACGGTCACTTGGAATTTGAAAGGACGTACCATGGAGCGTCTTCACACCTCGAATCGAAATGACATCCGTGCCATATCCTTCAATATCTGCACCTGCTTTTTTGAGGAACTCACACAATACACAAATTTCCGGTTCTTTTGCCGCATGTACAATCGTAGTTTCTCCCACTGCAGTCACTGCTGCCAACAGTACATTTTGTGTTGCCCCGACACTGGGAAACGGGAATTTAATTTCGCAGCCCTTTAACTCTTTACAGCTTGCACATAGCATATCTTTTTCCTGCACAATCTTTGCACCAAGCTTTTCTAAAGCTGCCAAATGCAAGTCAATTGGCCTTTCTCCCAACAGACAGCCTCCCGGATAATAGACCTGTGCCTCCTTTTTTCTTGCAAGCATTGCCCCCAGCAAAATAATTGATGAACGCATTTTTTTCATTTCTCTTTTGGGAAACCAGGTTTCTGACACCGTTGTTGCATTTACCTCGCAGGTATGTCCACAGCTCTTCACAAGACAGCCAACTTCCTGCAGTAAAATCTTCATGCATTCTATGTCTGAAATATTTGGGCAATTCAAAATCCTACAGGTATCCTCCATCAAAAGTGTAGCAGCAAGTACAGGAAGAGCTGCATTTTTCGAGCCCTGTACCTTGACTGTTCCGCACAGGGAATGCCCACCCTCCATTCTGAAAAAAGGTCTTGGTCTGTTCTTTGTTTTCATAGCACCCCTACTATATAGCAATTACACTATCATATGCAGAAGTACTATATTTGTTACACCTTAGAAAGCCTGCTTACATTCAAAACAATGCCAATTTCCGAAAGCAAAAATAATGTTGCCGAACCTCCATAACTAATAAATGGAAGTGTAATACCGGTATTGGGAATTGTATTTGTCACAACTGCTATATTTAAAATAACCTGTATGGCAAAATGGGACATTACACCAACCACGAGCATAGAACCAAACTGATCTACTGCACTGTTTGCAATCATCATGCAGCTCCAAATCAATACAATAAACAAAATAATGATGACCATCGCACCAAACAACCCTAGCTCCTCACAAATGATTGAAAAAATCATATCATTTTGTGATTCAGGTAAAAAGCCTCTTTTTTGCATACTCTGTCCAAGTCCTTTTCCCCATAAGCCACCGGAGCCAATCGCGTATAGTGCCTGCAATGTTTGAAATGCTTTATCTGTACTATAAGACTCAGGGTCCAGCCATGCCTTTACACGCGCTAGGCGGAAGGCTCCTGACACATCGTTACCGGAAGCATAAATCACAACTGCTGCCGCAGCCACCATTACAACAACTGCAATCGCAACAAAAGGTTTGTAATCAGGCACTGCCACAAAAAGCATGCAGACTGCAATACCCATAACAATAATTGCAGAACTGAGATTTTTTGAAATCAAATAAATCATTCCAGCCGCTATAGTAGGAGGAATAAAGAAAGCGAGTAGACCTCTTGTCGTACGAATCGATTTTCCAAGTCTGGTAATATAACTTGCCTGAAAAATAATAATACCCAACTTTACAATTTCAGCAGACTGTACAGTAATAATACCCAAGTTAATCCACCTTGTCGCACCGTTTCTGGTAATTCCCAGTGGTGTCAGCAAAAGCAAAATAGAAATAATCGCTGCAATATATGCCAGAAAATCAACTTTTTTATAGTATCGATACGGTATTATCATGGTTACAACAAGTCCTAAGATACCTACCAGCGTAGAAATCATTTGTTTTCTCAAATAGTAAGCTGAATCATTAAAGTCAATCGCTGCCTCATAGGAGCTGGTTGAATATATCATCAGTAATCCAAAACCGATTAAAAAGAAAACAACTGCTAACAATACAAAATCGAAACTATTGCGCCCCTCAGTTTTTATTCTTCTCTTTTTCTGAGTTGTTGCCACTTCATCACTCCCCAATTTTATTCACAAATTCTTTAAACATTTTTCCTCTTACTTCATAATTTGGGAACATGCCCCAGCTTGCGCATGCAGGTGAAAGCAATACTGCATCTCCCGGTACTGCTGTCTGTACACATATGTCAAAAGCTTCTTCAAAGGTCTCTGCAAACACGATATCCTCCAGACCATACTTTCTTGCACATTCTGCAATCTTTTCTTTTGTCTGCCCAATTAATACCAGTTTCTTTACTTTATTATCAAAGCATTGAATCCAATCATCATATTCACTGCCTTTATCATAACCGCCACCAATCAGAATGGTAGGTCTATCCATTGCCTTAATTCCCTGTATTGCGGCATCTGTATTGGTTGCCTTAGAGTCATTGTAATAAACAACGCCGTTTTTGGTTGCTACATATTCAATTCTATGTTCTACTGCCACAAAACGCTTTACAGTCTGTAAAATATTTTCCATAGGCACACCCGCACTCATGCTGACAGCAATCGCCGCCATCACGTTTTCTATATTGCAAAGACCTACCAGATTCATATCCGTCTTTGTATTCATCAATCTTGTTGTCTTACCGTTTTCTGCAAGATAAATGTCCTCTCCATCCAGATACAAACCATCATCCAGCTTTCTTGCAGAAGAAAAATAAATCACTTTTGCAGGGCATCTTGTACCGAAATCTCTGGTATATTCATTTTCATAATTTAGGACACAAGTATCCTCAGCTGTCTGGTTTAACGTCACATTTTCTTTTGCCTTCACATAATTTTCCATCGTGTGATGTCTGTTCAAATGATCCGGTGTGATATTTAAAATTGCAGACACTTGCGGATGGAAATGTTCAATCGTTTCCAACTGAAAGCTTGAAATTTCACAGACTGATACAGTATCTTCTTTCATTTTCGGTGCTTCTTTGGTATACGGTGTGCCAATATTTCCTACAATATAAACACTTTCATAGTATTCCTGCATAATCTGACCAACCAAAGAAGTCGTTGTTGTTTTTCCATTCGTTCCTGTAATGGCAAGTACACGTCCCTTACTATAATTGTAAGCAAGCTCTACCTCTCCCCATACAGGAATCTTTCTGTCTTTGATTTTTAGTACAAAATCAATATCAGTTGGTACACCCGGGCTTAAAACAGCAAGCGCCAGATTTTCCAGCAAATCCTCTGTAAATGCACCTGTCTTAATCTCAGCCTTACTTCCCGGTATCAGTTTTTGCCTGATTTCCTCTTCCTTTGCATTTTCATTACTGTCATAAAGTAAAGGAATTGCACCCTGTTCCTCCAAAAGAGTTGCGGAGCCAATTCCGCTGATACCTGTTCCTACCACTAAAACTCTTCTATTTTTTAAATCAACCATCTTATCTGACCATGCCTTTCACATATGTTTCCATAATATCTTATCCTTTTAATTATACCCCTTATCCCGGAGATAGGGAAGTATATTTTCAAAAAGCTGCCGAATAACGGGAGCTGCTATCTGCCCGCCATAATACTGTCCCTTAGGTTCATGAATAATCGCCATTGCCATGATTTGCGGGTCGTTTGCCGGATAAGTTCCTAAAAAGGAAGCAATATATTTCCCGGTACCTCTTGGCAAAGTTTGACTGGTTGCTGTTTTACCTCCTATCCGATATCCTTCGATATAACAATTTTTTCCACCACCATTTTCCACTACCTGTTCCATCATCATTCTAATTGCTTCTGTCGTTTCCTTCGAAACAGCTATCTGTGTTGTCGGATAAGAAAAATCAATGATTCTTGTTTTTTCCTTATTCATAGCCCTTACTCCAAAATGTGGCGTGACCATAGTTCCTCCATTGATAATTGCTGACACTGTTGTCATAAATCTGATTGGTGTCAACTGAAAGGACTGTCCAAAGGATACCGTTGCAAGCTCTACCTCTCCTACATTTTCTTTTTTATGCATAATCATCTTTGCTTCACCAGGCAAATCTATCCCTGTTTTTTGATATAAGCCAAATTTCTGTATATATTCAAAAAATCTGTCTACCCCAATTCGCATCCCGACTGTAATAAATACCGGATTACAGCTGTTCATAAAACCATGAATAAAATCTTCTGAACCGTGTCCTGCAATTTTTGCACATCGTATTCTTCTATCTTCCACAATGATATACCCCGGACAGTAGAACTGGTCTGTCAAAGCCACCGCGCCTGTTTCCAAGCCTGTTGCTGCGGTAATGATTTTAAATACAGACCCCGGCTCATAGGTATCGTGAATACAATTGTTTCTCCACATCTTATTAAGCAAATCCTGTCTTTCTTTTTCACTTAACGTTACACTTTCCTGTTCCAGTGTTAACACCTCATCTATGAAGCTATACGGTTCATTTAAGTTATATTCCGGTTCATCTGCCATTGCAAGGATTTCTCCATTTTTTACATTCATGACAATGATAGATACCTTTTTTGCCTGCTTTGTCGCATATACCTGTTTTGCAAGCTGTGTTGCATATTTTTGGATAGGCAGGTCAATACTGGTATATAGGTCAAGTCCTGCCACCGGTTCCTCTCTGCGTTCTCCCACATCCTCCTGTTCCACCCCTTTTGCATCCGTTACAGTTAAAATCTGTCCCTTTTCCCCCGTCAAATAACTGTCATAGTATACCTCCAGCCCTAAAATTCCCTGATTGTCACTCCCTGTAAAGCCAAGAACCTTCGATGCCAGCTCATCATAAGGATAATAGCGTTTAAAGTCCTCATCGATTTTCACACCTTCCATCTCTTCTTTTCGCAAGGCATCTCCAATTTCTTTATCTACATTGCTTTTGATTTTTTCTCTTGCAGACCACTTTTCTACACGTTTTGTCACATATTCCTCCGAAAGACCAAGTGTCTGTGTCAACGTACTTATCACTCTTTGCGGTTCGGTTATTTGACTGTTTATAACGGATATGGTACATACCGTTCTATTATCAGCAAGCACCTGCCCTGAGGCATCCAGGATACGTCCTCTTTTTGCTTTGATGTCTCTTTCTCTTTCATGAAGCTCTTCTGCCAGCGCCGTATAATGCTCTGCCCTGTAAATCATGAGATACGATACTCTTCCAATCAGCAGCACCAACACAATCATCACCAAAACGCCAAGAACAAAGGTTTTCTTTTTTTGATTGATTTTATTTCTTTCCATACAAAAACCCTATAAAAGTAATCATTATAATTTATTTCTACTTTTATAGGGTTATGTTACTTATTCTTTAGTTTTGTGTAGTCGTATCTGTATTTTCTGACGTATCCAACGTATCCGACGTATCTGACACATCTGTCACATCTCCATCAATACTGAAATCCTGTTCTACTACCTCACCCGTTTCAGGATCAATTAATTCTCCTGTTTCAGGATCAACCGTATATTTTGTTGACTCAGCATCATCAGGAGTCGTCACCGTGCCTAAAATCCTGTCTACTTCTTCCTGTTCGGCAATTGTCATTTCCTCTGTCTTTGTAATATTCAGATATGGCAATACCTCTGTCAGAATATTTTTTACTACCCCGCTTGCAAAGTAGGCATGCGCCTGGTCTTCTACGTTTGGCTGGTCTATAACTACGTAAATAACAATCTGTGGGTCATCAGCAGGTGCATACCCAATAAAGGATACAACGTAATTTTTTCTGTCACGTCCTGCCATTTCCGCAGTACCTGTCTTACCACCCATGGAATAGCCCGCCGGTCTTGCTGCGGCACCTGTACCTTCGTCTACAACCGCTCTCAAATAGGACTTCATAACCTCTGATGTTGTGTTGGAAATAGTCTGTTTTATAACACGTGGTTCTATATTTTTTATTACATCACCCGAGGAATTGGTAATCTTATTTACTACATGAGGTTCATAGTAATAACCTCCATTAATGATAGAAGAAAACGCTGAAGCCATCTGAATCATGGTTACGTTAAAGCCTTGACCAAAAGAAGTCGTTGCAACCTCTGCTTCATGCATCGTGTCCTCTGTATAGATAAGAGAAGCAGTACGTGCTTCTCCTGCCAAATCAATATTCGTTCGTAATCCAAGATTAAAAATATTTTCAAATTCCAGTAAAGTGCTGCTTCCTATTGCTGCCCCCATCTTCATCAAAGCAACGTTGCAGGACTGCTCTAAGGATCCACTGACATCCAATACGCCATGTCCTGTTTTTACGTTACATTTGATGGTATGTCCACCTACCTCCAGGGCACCGGTACATTCGTAGGTCTCATTTCCGACAATTTTTCCTGTTTCTATCCCTGTTGCTACTGTTATCGCTTTTGCAGTAGAACCGGGCTCATAGGTATCTGAAATACAAAAATTTCTCCATAATTGATTGAGTGCATCATAATACGTCTCATCCTCTATCATCTGGTCAATCTGTTCCTGTGTATAGTAAGCAGACAAATCCTTTGGATTATTCAAATCAAAGGTAGGATAGCTTGCCATTGCAAGAATTTCCCCGGTATTTGGGTTCATAATAATACATCCCGTATTGTTAGAACCAAGCCCTTCCCTTGCTTCATTTTGATGCTCCTGGTTAAATTGCAATATATATTTTTCCACAATGGACTGGATATTGGCATCAATTGTAGTTGTTAAAGAATTACCATCTACAGCAGCTACTGTTGTTCTTTCCAAGGTAGCATCATCATTCAGATAGCCATACTCTCTACCATTGGTACCATTCAATTCGCTATTATAATATTCTTCTAATCCATAGGTACCGTTATTGTCCGTTCCTGTAAAGCCGATAACATCACAAGCCAGAGAATTATTAGGATATCTTCTGATATACTCATCTTCGAACCAAACGCCACTGACTTTTCCCATTTTTTCAGCATCCTCTTGCTTGTTGTTTGCAATGGTCGCCGCATTATCTGACTTTTCTCTCTCCAAAAAGGGTTGAATTTCTTCATAAGTCAGTTTCTTTTTCAAAACATAATATTGAGAGTTTGGATGTTCCTCCACATACTGGTTTAAGATATTGTAATCCAAAGAAAAGCAGTCTGCCAATGCTTTCAACGTCGGTTCTTTATTCAGCTCATCATCTAACATGACTTTACAGTCAAGAATGACATTATATACTTTTTCGCTTACAGCTAAAATAGTACCATTTCTATCCGTAATCGTTCCTCTTTTAAAAGGCAAGGTAGTAGAGTCATATTTCTGCTGTGATAGTATTTTTTTCTGATAGTTATTTTGGTTATCTTTTGTAATGACATATAATCTAATACCCAAACCACAAAAAGCCAATATTATGATAAATATCATAAATCTTAGCTTTTCCTGCAGTATTCTCCTGGGTGATTTTCCTTTTCTTCTCTTTGTTGCCATGATAATATGCATACCTTTCTTTTTTGATGTGCACGCCTTAATCCGGTATGTCGCTGTACTGTCTTACGTAATCACTTCCTTCTCCCGTGTATGTGATTACTTGCCCATCCTTTGCATATTTCATGCCTAATTCACCAATTGCAATTTTTTTGATTTCCTCTAAATCTACCTCACTCATAATTTTTGTATAAGTTTCATCATTTTCCTGCCTTAAGCTATTTAACTCACTTTCCATACTGGAAATGTGGTCAATACGGTTTGTAATGTCAGATTGCAGGTTCACATAGCTTATCAGAATGACACAGCCTAATGTAATAAATGCCATCATCACAAACAAGTAACCAAAAGAAATGGCTGTCGCTCTCCTTGCATCCTTTCTCCTGTTTTCTCTTGTCTGTCGGTTTGTTGGCTTTTTTCTGACCGGTCTTTCTTCTATATCTATTTTCCTGACCGTATTTCCATCTATATACATTTGTTTTACTTTTGTGCCTTGGTAGTTTTGTCTTTGCGTATTTGTCTTTGACAAACTAACCTGTTTCATAATTTTCTATCCCTTCTTCACATTCTCTCAAATACTCTTAACTTTGCACTCTTTGACCTGGAATTAAACTCTAATTCTTCCTCACTCGGAAGAATTGGTTTCCTGGGTGTTGCCTTTCCCAAAGGCTTTTTCCCACATACGCATACCGGAAATTCCGGTGGACAAGTACATGGATTTTCTTTTTCTCTGTAGATTGTTTTTACTATTCTGTCTTCCAGAGAATGGAACGTGATGATGCATAACCGTCCCCCCGGGTTAAGCATATCAATCATATCGTCCAATGAATTTTTCAAGACCTCCAATTCGTGATTACATTCAATTCTAATCGCCTGAAAGGTTCTCTTAGAAGGATGCCCGCCTGTCGCTCTCATCTTTGCAGGTATGGCTGCCTTAATCAACTCATTCAGTTCAAAGGTCGTTTCTATTGGCTTGACCTCCCTGGCCTTTACTATATGTTTTGCTATATTTTTTGCGAATTGATCCTCACCGTAATCTTTAATAATTCGATATAGGTCTTTTTCTGAATACTCATTTACAATATCTCTTGCTGTCAGAGTCTGCCGTTGATCCATTCTCATATCCAAGGCTGTATCATATTTATAGGTAAATCCTCTTTCCACAGTATCAAGCTGATACGAAGATACCCCCAGGTCTAACACAATACCATCTACCTTGTCCACACCTATTTCAGCAAGTGCCTGTTTGGCATTACAATAATTATTCCTTAAAATAGTTACCTTAGAGCCAAACTCTTCTAATCTTTTAGATGCTGCGGCAATCGCATCTGCATCCTGGTCAATTCCAATAAATCTTCCTTTTTCATTTAATCTCCTGCATACCTCGTAGGCATGTCCGCCTCCACCTAAGGTACCATCCAAATATATCCCATCCGGCTTAATATGTAAGCCTTCTATTGTTTCTTCCAATAAAACCGATTTATGTTTAAACTCCATCTGGTTCACGCCCTTCTTTCTAAATCATCATGCCAAGCTCTGACATGTGTTCTGCAATTTCTTCCATGTCATCATATTCGGAAGCTTCTTCCCACTTCTCTTTGCTCCAGATTTCAATTCTGTTTGCAACGCCAACTAAAACAACATCTTTATCTAGCTCAGCAAATTCTCGTAATACCGATGGAATCAAAATTCTTCCCTGCTTGTCTACCTCAACATTGGCAGCTCCTGCTAAGAAAAATCTTACGAATTTTCGTGATTCCTTGTTCATAAGCGGTAATGCTTTTAGTTTTTCTTCAAACGCTGACCATTCCTGGTTATCGTACACAAATAGACAGCCATCCAATCCCTTAGTCACAACAAATTCATCACCTAACACCTCTCTGAATTTAGAAGGGATAATCAGTCTGCCTTTCGTATCTATCGTATGATTGTATTCTCCCATGAACATGCAATCACCCGCTTTCTACACCTGCATCGTACTACCTTTTGGTCATTTTCTTTCGGAAATGGAATTTAACCCCACTTTACACCACTTTGTTCCACTTTCCTCCACTTTTAAGTTCATTTTACATGACTTTTTATAAAATAACAAGTGTTTAGCAATAAAAAAAGAAGAAGAAATGCATTTTTTTCTTCTTCCTTTTTCTTCTATTTTCCCTGTTTTTTCTTAAACCAAGTCGAATAGACTAATTTGGTTAGACTCAGGAATATCTCCCAAAAGTCCAAGCTCTGCCATTAAATCAATCACTGTTTTGGACACCTTGGTTCTAACTCTGAAATCATCTTTAGAAAGAAACGGACCATCCTTAGCCGCTTCCATAATGGCATCTGCCGCTTTTTCACCCAAACCGTCAATACTGTTTAAGGACGGTAATATTTTTCCATCCATAATCAAAAAGTTACGGGAATGGGATTTAAAAATGTCTATCGGCAAAAACTCAAATCCTCGTGCATACATTTCCTGCACGATTCGCATATCCTTTAAACAATCCTGTTCTTTATTAGAAAGAGAATCCTGTCTCTTACGATAATCAGCCAGCACTTCCTCCAAATGTGACCTGCCCTGACACATAATCTCATAGGAAAACGCAGATGCTCTGATACTAAAATAAGCACAGTAATAAGCAAGTGGATAATTCACCTTACAGTAAGCTATTCTCCACCCCATCATAACATAAGCTGCCGCATGTGCCTTAGGAAACATGTACTGAATTTTCTCACAAGACCAGATATACCAATCCGGCACATTATGTGCCTTCATATCAGCTTTCCATTCCTCCCAGTTTGCACATTTCTTTTTAGCCACCGTTCCTTTTCGAACAGCCTCCATGATTTTAAAGGATTCTTCGGAATCCAGTCCCATACTAATCAAATACGTCATAATATCATCACGGGTACAAATTGCTGTCGAAATAGTGGCTTTTCCTTCCTGAATCAAAGTCTGTGCATTTCCAAGCCATACATCCGTACCATGGGAAAGTCCTGAAATTCTTACCAAATCCGAAAAATATTTTGGCTGTGCATCGATAACCATCTGCATAGCAAAGTCTGTTCCAAACTCCGGAATACCAAGGCATCCTAATTTACATCCGCCAATATCCTCCGGTTTTATTCCCAGTGCCTCCGTATTTTGAAACAGCGACATAACCTGTTTGTCATCCAAAGGGATGGTAGTAGGGTCAATACCAGTCAAATCCTGCAGCATACGTATCATGGTCGGATCATCGTGCCCGAGAATATCGAGTTTTAATAAGTTGTGGTCAATGGAATGGTAATCAAAATGTGTCGTTATCGTATCTGTTGTCATATCATTAGCCGGATGTTGTACCGGTGTAAAGGAATTGATTTCTTCTCCCACAGGTAATACTACAATACCACCCGGATGCTGACCGGTTGTTCTTCGCACACCGACACAGCCCTCTACAATTCGATTGATTTCACTCGTTCTCTTATGCTGTCCGCGTTCTTCATAATAATTTTTTACATAACCAAAGGCCGTTTTATCAGCCAAAGTACCAATCGTTCCTGCTCTAAAGGTTTGCCCATATCCAAAAATAACTTCCGTGTATTTATGAGCCTTACTCTGATACTCACCGGAGAAGTTCAAGTCAATATCCGGCTCTTTATTTCCTTTAAATCCAAGGAAAGTTTCAAACGGAATATCAAAGCCATCCTTTACCAGCTTTTCTCCACAGTTTGGACAATAGGCATCAGGCATATCGCACCCTGCCATACCTGCAAACTTCTTTACTTCATCAGAATAAAAATCTGTATAATGACATTTTTTACAATAGTAATGCGGACTTAACGGATTTACCTCTGTTATTCCTGCCATCGTTGCTACAAAGGAGGAACCTACAGAACCTCGTGAACCTACCAAATATCCATCTTCTACAGATTTCCAAACCAGCTTTTGCGCAATGATGTACATAACGGCAAATCCATTGCTGATAATAGAATTAAGTTCTCGTTTCAATCTGGCTTCCACAATTTCCGGCAAATCTTCACCATACATTTCATGTGCCTTACGATAACAAATATCTGTCAAAAGCTGGTCACTGTTTTCAATGACAGGTGGACATTTATCCGGTCTGACCGGAGCAATTCTGTCACACATGTCAGCTATCAGATTCGTGTTTGTAATAACAATCTCTTCTGCTTTTTCACTGCCAAGATAATAGGAAAACTCATCCAGCATTTCTTCCGTTGTTCTCAAATATAACGGCGCCTGCTCATCTGCATCCTTAAATCCCTTTCCTGTCATGATAATACGCCTGTATACTTCATCCTCAGGGTCTAAGAAATGCACGTCACACGTTCCTACTACCAGCTTACCAAACTGTTCTCCCAATTTCACAACCTTTTTATTCAGGGCAATCAAATCCTCTTCCTCTTTAATTTGTGGAAGCTTTTCTGATGCCAACATAAATCGGTTATTTCCAATGGGCTGTATTTCCAAATAATCATAAAAATTTACAATTTTAGCCAGCTGTTCGTCTGTCTGTCCATCCAGAATTGCCCTGAACAATTCTCCTGCTTCGCAGGCACTTCCGATAATCAGACCTTCTCTGTATTTCATAATCAGGCTTCTTGGTATCAGCGGATTTCTGTGGAAATAGGTCAAATGGGCTTCTGAAACCAAACGATACAAGTTGATACGTCCTGTCTGATTTTTTGCCAAAATAATAATATGATAAGGATGCATCTTGCGGATTGCTTCGACACTTGCTTTTCCCGTTTCATTTAAATCAGCCAAAGTATCAATGCCCTTCTCATGAAGCATCTCGATAAATTTCACAAAAATCTCAGCCGTACATTCTGCATCGTCTACTGCTCTATGATGATTATCCAGTGAAATACCAAGTGTTTTTGCCACCGCATCCAGCGTGTATTTCGCCTGACCCGTCAATAAGCTTCTTGCAATACCAACAGTATCTACATGAGTATAATCATACGGGATACCCAGCCTTTTACAATTCTCTTTGATAAAGCTGATATCAAAGCTAGCATTATGGGCAACCAAAATCGTACCCTCAATAAATTCCATAAACTTAGGTAATACTACATCAATTGTATCTGCATCCATGACCATGCTGTCATTGATGCTTGTCAATTTCTCAATTTCAAACGGAATCGGTACCTGTGGATTTACAAAGGTTGAAAAACGGTCTACGATTTCTCCGTTTACCACCTTTACAGCACCGATTTCTATGATGCGATTATTGATTGGCGAAAAGCCTGTAGTCTCAATGTCAAATACAACATAAGACTCCTGTAAGGATTGTCCTTTTCCGTTTGTGACAATCTCCTTTAAATCATCTACCAAATACCCTTCTACACCATATATTACCTTGAAATCATCTCCGTGATCCAAGGCATGATTTGCATCAGGGAAAGCCTGTACACATCCATGGTCTGTAATGGCAATTGCCTTATGCCCCCACTTCTTTGCACGTTTGATGATATCCTTTACATCTGATACGCCGTCCATATCGCTCATCTTCGTATGGCAATGCAGCTCTACTCTTTTTTTGGCGCTATTATCCATACGAGAAGTTGTAAAGTCCGGAATTTTCTTTAATCCATTCACCGTAGCAATGGTCAGTTCATGGTCAAAGGTATCATTGACTGTTACACCCTTTACCTTAAAGAATGCACCAACCTTGAGTTCTGCCAGCAATTCATCCAATTGCTCATTATGTACAAACATTTTGACCTTAATGGTATCTGTAAAATCAGTGATTTCAAAACTGACAATCGTTTTCTCATTACGGATTTCTCGCTTATCCAAGGCTCTTACCTTACCTCTGATAACAACCTCACCCATTTCGCCCCAGATTTCCTTGATTTCCATGGCTTCCTCATCAAAGTCACGTCCATAGATAACATCTGGATTATCTGACTTTTTGGGATATCTTCTTTGAAATCCTTCTCCCTTTTTGGCAGCAAAGCTTTTTTCACTTTTCCGTTCTGTCTGAAAGGATGCTGCAGCTGCAGCTTTAGCCGGCTTTTCTGTTTTGACACCTGTGTCATTTTTCTTTTCCATCTCAGGCTGCCCATGCTGTTCTTCTCCAACATTTTCCATTCTTCTGGTAATGCCTTCCACTACCTTCTGAATTCTTAGCTCGTCTTCTTCCTTATATTTACTTTCTGACGCTTCCTTATAGGCAATATCAAATTTTACCTGAAATCCACAACGCTCATTTAATACCTTGTCCAGGATATGAATC
>CAMBAN010000016.1 GCA_945864145.1 uncultured Lachnospiraceae bacterium
TAATATAGTTATCAATATATTTATCTCTGTCCGGCGAACCGATTTTAATTGCATCATGGATATTTACACTTTCAATACCTGCGATAGTAAGTCCTGCTGCCTCTACCTCTTTTTTCATGGCTCTGATGTCCTCTAACTCCCAAGCCTCTCCCGGTACTGAATCGTACAGTGTAGTAATGACACTCTTTACTCCCGGAATCTGTCTGATTTGCTCCAGTGTAACTGTGTCATGCTTACTTCCATACCATCTTAATGTCATCTGCATAATGTATTCCTCCTATTAATTAAAAATCATTCTTATTACTTCCATTTGCCCGTATTGTAGCAAATGCTTTTTTAGATGCCCATTGATATTTTTGTTGTTCATATTGCAAAACTTGCTGTATACTAGAAATAGAACTAAGTATTCACAAAGCAGAAAGGAGCTCTTCCCGTGAAGAAAAAAGAATTACAAACTGCCTTCAGCACCAGACAGTACATGTTTTCCAAGGATTTTGAAATCTATTATTACAATGACCCTGTAGGAAATGCTGTATCCTCTCACAGCCATAATTATTATGAATTCTATTTCTTTTTAGAGGGAAATGTAGATATTTACATTAAAGAAGAACCTTACCATATTAAGCCCGGCGACTTTCTTATTATTCCACCGGGACTTCCTCATTATCCTGTTTTTTTAGACCAAAAGACTCCTTACCGCCGATTTATTTTGTGGATTAGCACTGATTACTGTAACCGATTGACGCAAGCCTCTTTAGACTATGTCTATCTTTTACAGTATGTCGCAACAACCAAAAATTATTTATTTACGAATGATATGATTACCTTTAATCAGATACAGTCACAAATTTTTTCTTTAATTGAAGAAGTAAAAGGCAATCGTTTTGGAAAGGAAGCCAGTATTTCCCTGCAAATCAACTCCCTGTTACTTTATCTGAACAGACTGGTTTATGAAAAAAATCATGTTGCAGGCGCCAATTCCCAAAAAGATTTACATATATCCCTTTGCAATTTTATCAACAGCCACTTGGAAGAGGATTTATCCCTTGACCGCCTGGAAAAAGAATTTTTTGTCAGCAAATACTATATTTCCCACACTTTTAAAAACAATATTGGTATTTCTATTCATCAATACATTACAAAAAAAAGATTGCAGGCCTGTAAAGCTGCAATCTTAAGTGGCAATTCCATTACCAACACCTATGAAACCTATGGTTTTAAGGACTATTCTGCCTTTTTCCGCGCCTTTAAAAAGGAGTATGGTCTCTCACCAAAGGAATATGTCGAGCTGAATGCTACTCTGTATGACCTATAGGCTTACGCTCATCTGCGTATCTTGCTTCCTCATAGCGTACATGCAAAGCTTTCATTTCCTCTTTATCCAAAAGCCCCGCTTCTTTTTCTATTTCTTTCGGGGTTTCATACTCGTAAGGACGGTCCTTACGATATCTGCGAATCATTTTCCGGTACTGACGCCTGATTTTTTCACGCTCTGTTTCCGGTGCCCATTTCGTGCGTGTAAAAATAGAAGTAATTGTTTCTTTATTTTCAACAATATCCTCTATCACGTCATCATTCTCCTGAAAGCTTTTCTGAAACTCAGAAAGCTTCTGAAATATCTCTTTTACGCACATAATCACTGCACAAATCAGAATAAAATATGCAAGACATTTAAAGAGATTTTCTATCCATTCCGGCATTTTTTTGACTTCTTCATCGCCTAAAAGCTTTAGCTGTTCTTCCGTAGACATGCCATTCATTTGTACCTGTGGTGTATCCATCTCCCAGCCTTCTTCCTTCGTTGGCGGTTCCACCTCTATATCTCTTACATCCGTATAATATCTGCTGCCGGCTGCGAAAACACTTGGTAGCATTGCTAAAAAAATCATCAGCAAAAGACTGGCAAGCATAGCTCCACCAATACTAAAAAGTCTTGCAACAGGTACATTTTTTACCGCATGATTGAGACCGATGTATTGCTCCGTCTGTTCTATAAACTGATAAACAGTTGTCACCAGCAAATAGAGTATACAGCTGTAAAAAGCAATATCACATAAAATTTTACCATCAAACAGCATACCCAATCCATAGTAAATCACAAATGCTGCACTATAGGCAAAGGATGGCATATGTGATTTTGGATTTTCCAGCATACGGTCGTGAAAATGAAGCCCCCACACAGCTAAGGTCTCTATGACCAAAAGTGCCTGAAAAATAAGAAGCATGTTTCCGGACATTGTTATTCCACCACAAAGACCTGCAAGCCAGCATACAAGTACCACAATTCCCATACCAAGCGCAAAATAGGTCACAAAATGCTTACACTTTTTTTCCAGTACCTCAATCAGCACTGTCGGGATAGCAATAATCCAGGATTGCCAATAAAGAAAATCCAAAACTTCTCTTCCCTCTTCATTCACAGCCAGTGTAAAGCAAGCCGGTATCAGCGGTGTTACCAAAAGAATGAGATACAGGTTTTCCATGAAACGCTGTATCTGTTTCCTGTACTTTTTCAACTTCTTTCCACCCCCCGTATCACATACTTTACTCGAGACGGTGGAAATGTGACACATCTGTCTTTATTGATTTCCTCCTGCTCTATAGGACACACCCAAAGTCCCTGTCCTTCTTTTCCAAGCATTTCCTGCATTTTCTGATAATAAACTTCCTTAGCATTTTTCGAAATAAATACAAGTACCGCATCCTCCGCTGCCGAAATATGTTTCTTATGATACTCTGTAAGCATTTTATCGAAATTGGTACAAGGTTCTGTGGCCTGATACAAGGCAAGCATACGCTCCAACTGAAAAATCTGGTTTCTCTGATTTGACAATGGTAGTGCCATTTCCTTCCCCTCCACCTTGCCATTACATAAAAAGCCTACCTCCATCCCCTGCTTTAAAAGCTTTCCTGCCAGAGATGTTGCAATAGAAATACTTTCCTCTATGAGCTCATCATGCTTTAAAATGCCTCCATCCTCTAAGTCCAAAAAAATCATGACCTTGGGAATAAGTGCTGAGTCATAGGTATTTACCATCAGCTTTCCGGATTTTGCACTCGCTTTCCAGTTTAAGGTTTTCATCGGGTCTTCTAAGGTATACTCCCTGATAGAGCGAAACGCAAAAGGGTCCTCATATAAGTGCTTTGCGCACTGCACAGTTCCACTTAAGCTCTCACATATAAGCACCAAATCTTCCACATGCGTCCTTGCAGGATATACAAAAATAGATGCATCATTTGTTCTGATTTTGCCATATTTTTTATTATGTAGTAAGGAATAGGTATACAAATCAATCTCCTGGATTTGGTAAAATCCTCTTTTTTTACATTTCACCGAAATCTGTCTGGTAATTTTCTGCCATCCCATAATAGAAAAAATATCTCGTTTGTACAAATAATCGCTCACACTGGTATTATCTGTATCTTGGAAATCTAACTCCTTTTTCGTATGAAATCCAACCTCTAACACCGGGATTGGCATTTTTTTATGATTTTCTATTACTTCGGTTAGTCTCGTTTCGTCACCGGCATACACAGATTCCTCTTTAAAGGTCGCTGATACCCTAAGCTGTGAGTCCCAATGCTTTTGAAAGCATAGATTCCAAAGCGCAAGCACCAGCAAAACGCTGACAATCCATATACTAAGCATAGGTTCCCTCCCTATCGTCTGCTCCAATCCTCTGTCGGCATAGGAAGACTTTGTAATAGCTGTAAAATAAATGTCTTTTTCCTTGTTTCATCCTCTTCTGAAATGAATCGATGGCATAATACAGGTACCGCCAATGCCTTGATGTCCTCCGGTACCACATACTCTCTACCTTCAACATAAGCATAACCCTGTACTGCGCGAAGCATTGCAAGTGTCCCTCTTGGACTGACACCACTGTCATGTTTTCTGGTTTCCTGCACTAATGTTACAATGTAATCGCGTAAATCCTCATGCACAAAAACCTCTCTGCATTCCTGTCTGATTATTTGCATTTCTTCCTTTGATGCAACAGGCTCTACCTTTTTCAATGGTTCATCCAAAAGAAATCTGTCTAACATCTGTCTTTCCTGTTCTTTTGTCAGACTTCCCATATAGATTTTCATCAAAAATCTGTCAAGCTGTGCCTCCGGTAATGGAAAACAGCCGGTGGTTTCTACCGGATTTTGTGTTGCGATAACAAAAAACGGTTCCTCTAACTGTCTTGTCACACCGTCCACCGTTACCTGATTTTCCGCCATACACTCTAATAACGCTGCCTGTGTTCTTGGTGTCGCACGATTGATTTCATCTGCCAATAAAATATTGGTAAAAACAGGTCCCTGTTTAAAAGTGAAGGCACTCTTTTCCTGATTAAAATATGACAATCCTGTCACATCACTTGGTAATAAATCCGGTGTAAACTGTACTCTGTCAAATTCACAGCCACAGGTTTTTGCCAGTGTTTTAGCAAGCACTGTTTTCCCTGTGCCCGGTACGTCTTCTAATAAAATATGCCCACCTGCTACTAAGCCGGTCAGTAACAGCCTGGTCACCTCTTCTTTTCCCACCATAACAGTTGCTACCTGTTCACGTATTTTTTGTAATACCCCTTGTTGCATTCTTTACTCTCCTATTTTCCCTCGTACTTTTTCTTTATTTCTCCTGATAAATCCTTCCACAAAAAAACCCCATTTTCCAAAGTCATATATCCATGCCATGATTCCTCCTTGGGAAGGGATAAAGACCCCGGATTCATATAAATGTAGTCCTCATGCTCTACGCATACAGGCACATGTGTATGTCCATGCAATAAAATATCTCCCTTATGAAGTGGTGGCAGATTCTTTTCATGGTACAGATGCCCATGCGTTGCATATACAGTCACACCTGAATCGCAAATGTATGCATAATCAGCAAGCACAGGAAATTCTAACACCATCTGGTCCACCTCTGCATCACAGTTTCCTCTGACACACAAAATATCCTGTTTTCTCTCATTTAACAGCATAATGACCTCCTTGGGTGCATACTCCTTTGGCAAGTCATTTCTTGGTCCGTGATATAATAAATCACCTAAAAATAAAATCCTGTCTGCTTTTTCTCTGTCATAAGCTGCAAGCATCTCCTTGCAGTAAAAGGCAGACCCATGCAGGTCTGATGCAATAAACCACTTCATTTCATTTGTCCTCCCAAATTTTATCCTAATGCCACATCCAACACCATCATCAATGCAAAACCAACTGCCGCACCAATCGTTCCGATATTAGAATGCGCACCGTTTTGTGATTCAGGAATCAATTCCTCTATCACTACATACATCATAGCTCCTGCTGCAAAAGCCAAAAGGTATGGTAAAAGTGGTGTAATCTGTGCTGCCAGTAAAATCGTAATGAAGCCGCCTAGCGGTTCTACGATACCCGACAACATTCCACTTAAAAATGCCCTCTTCTTACTCATACCTTCGCTACAAAGCGGAAGTGAAATAATAGCACCCTCCGGAAAATTCTGAATGGCAATACCGATAGATAGTGCTAATGCTCCTGCTGCTGTCATACCACAATTTTGTGCTACTGCGCCTGCAAAGGCAACACCTACTGCCATTCCTTCCGGAATGTTATGCAGTGTTACTGCAAAAAGCATCATGGTAGTCTTTGACAGTTTTGTCTTCATACCCTCTGGTTTATCACTGTTTAAATGTAAATGAGGGATAACTGTATCTAACGACAATAAAAAAACGATTCCAAGTAAAAAACCTACCAGCGCAGGCATCCAACCTATTTTTCCCTGTTCCACAGCCATATCGATGGAGGGAATCAGCAAAGACCAGACAGATGCTGCAATCATAACACCTGCTGCAAACCCGAGTAAAATCTTTTCCAGTTTCTCATTCAGCCCATTTTTCATAAAGAAAACACAGGCAGCACCAAGTGTAGTCCCTGCAAAGGGAATGAAAAGTGTAATGAATTCCGACATATGTGTCATTTCCTTTCTTAAGTCATCCTTTCTATTCAACATCATACTCTATTTTACATTTTGCATCTAGCTTTTATTCTCAATTTATGCGTATATTTTTCTCATTTTTGCAAAGTCTATTTTAGTGAAATAATGAAAATACTTAGGTACACAAACTATGGAAAATGCTCCTCCCATAAAGTGTGCAGAAATGAGGTATGATGAAAACTTTAGCAATTACAAAAGTCATTGGTCGGGAAATTTTAGACTCCAGAGGAAATCCAACAGTGGAAGCACAGGTCATTTTAGCAGATGGTACAATCGGACTCGGTACTGCTCCAAGTGGTGCCTCCACCGGTGAATTTGAAGCATTAGAGTTAAGAGACGATGATACATCCAGATATCTTGGGAAAGGTGTTACAAAGGCTGTTAGCAATATCAACACCTTAATCAATAATGCACTGCTTGGCATGAACGCTTCTGATATTTATGCCGTTGATACCGCTATGATAAAGCTTGATGGCACAAAAGATAAATCCCAACTTGGTGCAAATGCTATTTTAGCTGTTTCTATTGCTTGTGCAAGAGCTGCTTCTATCTCCTTAGATATTCCTCTCTATCGCTTCCTTGGCGGTATCTCAGGCAACAGACTTCCTGTTCCCATGATGAATATTTTAAATGGTGGTGCGCACGCTAAAAATTCTATAGACTTTCAGGAATTTATGATTTTACCGGTTGGCGCCTGCTGTTTTCGTGAAGCACTTCGTATGGGAACTGAAGTATATCACAGTCTTAAAAAGGTTTTAGAGAAAAAAGGGTTATCCACCGCTGTCGGTGATGAGGGTGGCTTTGCACCGGACATCAATCATGTAGAAGAAGTTTTAGATTTTTTAGTAGAAGCGGTAAAGGAAGCTGGCTATCAATGCGGAAAAGATATCTGTTTTGCATTGGATGTGGCAGCAAGTGAATGGAAGCCACAGCAAGACAACAGCATGCTTGCAGCAGAGCACAAAATCACAAAACAATTTCAATATCATTTGCCAAAGTCAAATATGGATTTTTCTTCTGATGAATTAATTGATATGTATAAAAACATGATAATAAAGTATCCGATTCTATCCATCGAGGATCCTCTGGATGAAGAAGACTGGAATGGTTGGAAAAAACTAACCGCAGAACTTGGAAACCGCGTGCAGCTTGTAGGAGATGATCTTTTTGTAACAAATACCACACGTTTGGCAAAGGGAATCAAGGAAGGCTGTGCAAACTCTATTCTGATTAAGCTCAATCAGATTGGTTCGGTATCAGAAACACTGGAAGCAATCAAAATGGCACATAATGCGGGATATACAGCCATTGCTTCCCACCGTTCCGGAGAAACAGAAGATACCACAATAGCAGACCTTGCCGTTGCACTCAATACCTGTCAGATTAAGACCGGTGCTCCCAGTCGAAGTGAAAGAGTCGCAAAATACAATCAGTTATTAAGGATTGAGGAAGAATTATCGAATCCGTTTTATCCCGGCATGGATGCATTTCATATCAAAAGGTAAAATGTTTGTTACAATCTTCCACATCTTAGTCCCTATAAAAATGGACCGCTCTTAGATAAAGGAACGGTCCATTTTTGTATAAACTATAAAAAACAAGGTTTTACTTACATATGAAGTCTCTTCTGTATTTCCAAAAATACCTTTTTCCCCTGAAAAATTACCAAACCAATAAAGGTAATCATACTCATAATCAGACTCACCGTCCATGCCACCGGAGCATTCCCCCTGTGAAGCAAAAGTGCTACATACGGAATCACACCAATTACCACATTGCACAACATGCAGACCATCGCATTTTCCGTAAACTTTGCTCGAATAAAGGAAAAAACGAAATTCGTTATCAAAGTAATACAGCAGTAAATTGGCACCAGTAAATCAATTGCTACTTTTCGAAAACCACCAAACCAACCGGTATATACTGTCAGTACAGACAGTACAATCATACTCTGCAACAAAATCTTAGGTGCACTCTTATAAGATTTCACAAAATGTACAATCATAAGCAGCCAGGTAAATACCCAAATAAGCATAGGAACACTCCAATGTCTGTGCACACTTTCCGTAAATAAAAAATCAACAGCTACACAAATGACACAGTTCGAAAGGACTAAAAACAAAAGAATTTTTGCAAGTAGTGACATTTGCTTCAGCTTTGCAAAGGATGGCCAATAGGCTTCCTCTGCTTCGTCTCCGATAACAGGACTTTGGCACAACGGACAGGTTTCTGTTGTACCTCCTACTTTTATTTTACAATAAGGACATGTTCGCATATTTTACTCCTCTAATAAATCACTTCTGATGCATAAGCAGTTACCTCTACACCATCATCTGTAAAGGTTTTTATAAAGTTACGCAGTACGCTTGTATTTCGATATGCTGTTGCCACCCCAAGTGTTAAATCATCACCATAGCTGCAGATAGTAATAAATAAGGTACTTGTACTGCAATAGGCGGAATAGCCTTGAATATAGGGCTCCATTTCTGCCTCTGCCTGTAGTCTGCCCAGATTAGAAACAACAGCCGTAACCTTTTTTGACTCCTGTCTTGCAAAAAATTTCACAACAGGATTTTTTATGAACAAAGGCACCATTCTCACGAAAAAAGCCTGCTCCATATATTCATAATTATCCATGCGCTCTTTCATTTTTTCAGGCTTTAACTCCGCCTTCAAATCCGTATCAAACTGTTGCGCCAGCGTCTCAATCGTTTCCTCTCCCGAAAAAGTGTGACTGACATATACAGAATTAAAAAAGTTTCTTGAGGTAGCAGATGGATAGAAATTTCTTAAGTTCACCGGCATACTGATGGTTATAGGTTTATTTTTCTGCAACGCAGGCATGTCCCGGTACACAGCAAGCATCAGGGCTGCCCCTAAATAGCTCGTTAAAGATGCATGGACTTTCTTTGCTCTTTTTAGCATTTCCTGTGCTGACATATGAAACTCCATAAACTGCAACTGGTTATAAGGTAATTTTAACCCTCTGATATGATAGCTCTTTTTTGTTCCTGCTACCGGTTTCCCTTTTTTTCCGTAAAAATGTTTAAAGCTATCTTCCTCCAAGTCCGCCTGAGAAGCACCACTAAATACAGATACCTTATCCAGTTTCCCCGGGTACTTTAACTGCAAATAATTGAGAACAATGATATTTAAAAACTCCATACCACCATTTCCGTCAGTCAAGGCATGAAACATATCCAGATTAATTCTATTTCTAAAATAAGTCACACGATAATGTAATTTTCCTTCAAATCCACGCCCATACAGATAGGGACAGGGACGCTGGTTTTCCTCTTCTACCACAGGCTCTTTATTTGTCATTTCCATGTAATGCCAAAATACCCCTTTGTGTATCAACACCTGAAACTGAGGGCGCTGCTTTACTGTCTTTTCTATTGCCTGTTGCAAAAGTTCTTTATCTACAGACTCCTTTAAAGTACAACTAACGCGAAAGGAGCGAGTATCCCTGAGGTTACAGGTCGCCAGAAAAACCTTTGCTACATTATCCATTTTAAACCATTTATCATTCATCATTGTTCCATTTCCTTACTATAGTATTGACTGCGTGAATTTCCCAATAGCTTCCATCGCCCGATATGCCCTTCTAATAGGAAGCTGTTGAAAAACATGCCAGCCATCATCATAGACCTCCAGCTTTACAAATCCCCCTGTTTTTTGCATTTTCCTGGCAAGCTGTCTGCTGTCATCCAATAAAATTTCATGCGTGCCCACCTGTATCAACGTCGGTGGTAACCCCTCCAAATCCGCATATAGCGGACTATATTCCGTTTTTGAAAAGTCCACTTCCTCTGTTCCTACATATGCTCCTCTGACTGCCCTCACATAATCAGGTGTCAGCATCGGATCCTTATCTAAACAACTCTCATAAGTTTTTGACGTTACTGTCATATCTGTCCAGGGACTCATTAAGATTAATCCTCTTGGTCGAAAACGCCCTTCCTTTTTTAGCTGCAGGCAAAGCTCCAGTGCCAGATTTCCTCCTGCCGAATCTCCTGCTACCAGTACATCTCTTGCACCATAGCCTTTTTTCATCAGATAATCCCATACTGTCAAAGCATCCTCAATTGCCGCCGGAAACGGATTTTCCGGCGCAAGTCTGTACTCAAAGGAAAAAACCTCAAGTCCCGTATGAAGTGACAGCTTGCTGGCCAAAATTCTTGCATATTTCAGGCTGCCACAGGTATAGCCACCACCATGGCAATACATTATCACATGCTTTTTCTCATGGCAAAAATCAGGTCTAAGCCATTCTGCCGGAATATTATCTACCATCAATTCTTCTGCTGTAACACCAACACCCGGTGTTGCCAGTTTTGCAAACAAATCCTGTGCACTACGCTGTTTCTCTAAATCCTCAGGAGTCACAGAAGCGCCACCACCTGCTACTGTATGCACAGCCTTCACAGCTTTCATAATCGGGTCCATACCATTGCCTCCCTATTTACACTTAGCACTATCCTGTCACAACATTTTTATTCATCCATATACTCAAAAAAGTCAAAGTCTGCAGCCTTTCTTGTACCCCAGCCTCCATTATTTGCATAGATACCAACTAAAGTACCTGTATGTCTCTTAGGATCATTTGGCACACCTTCATCACACAAATAAATACAATTTTCCAAGGTGCCTGCAAGCATCCAGTTTTCTCCATCATAGCTGTAATAAAAACGACGTGTTAAGTATTCAACTTCAACCTTTAAGTATACAGCACTTTCTTTTATGTCAGAAATTTCTGTAATAAGCTCCTCACCCTGATTACGGTTGATAACAAGCTCCAGCTTTCTTCCCTCACGGAAGCAGACCGCAAATCTTGCATAAGTAGCTGTACTGTAATAACAGGTAAGTCCTGCCTGTTCTCCCGGTCTGTCCGGATAAAACTCTACCTTGGTAGATGCCTGATAGCAAAGCTCCTGTTCTCTTCGTAATAACGTATTTTTTGCTCTGATTTCCTGTAACGTTCCATCCTGTGTCCAAATACGGAAAAAGCCCGGTCTTTGTGTCAGTGAATAAGAGCCCGCTGCCGGTCTTCTGACAAACTCCCAATTGACATTTAAGGTCTCTGTATCAAAATCATCTCTAGTCCATTTTGGATACACACATGGTGAAAGCTTTGGTGATACCTGTGTCATACTTGGTCCGTTTCCTTCATTGATGGTAAACCACCCATCCTCTGTCCATGTAACCGGGTCAAGGGCTGACTCTCTGCCAATGGTAGTATACTTATGCTCATTTGGTCTGCCGCAAAGATAATAGCACCACCAGTCCCCATTCTGGTCTTCAATCAGCTTTCCATGACCGGCTCTTTGTATCGGTGCTTCTCTGTCCAGTTGCCTCATAACCGGATTATACGGAGATTTTTCATAAGGTCCCTCCAGCTTTTTAGAACGTCCTACATTGATTCCATGTCCGTAGCCTGTTCCGCCTTCTGCTACGATGGCATAATACCAGCCATCCTTCTTTAAAATATGTGGACCTTCACTACAACGTTCTCCTGTTCCATCCCATCCATTTATCATATCACCCGCTACCTTTGTACCTGTCTCATCTAATGGTACAATTTTAATACCCGGTGCAATAATCATATAGTGTTTTCCATCATCATCTACAAAATGTGACGGGTCAATATTATCTACCTCAAGCCACTTTGGCTCACTGTAAGGTCCAGCCGGATTTTTAGAGGTTACTACAAGCTGTCTGCGCAGTACCGGTTTTTCATACGGTCCATCTCCGTTTAAACGAAGTGTTGCAAAAATATAAAAAGTACCATTCACATAATTGATATCAGGCGCCCAAATGCCATGAGAATCCTTAATATCACTTAAATCCAGCCAATCAGGATTGGTAATTGCATGCCCGATAACCTCCCAGTGTACCATATCTCTTGAGTGAGAAATCGGAATTGCAGGAAAATACTGAAAGGATGAATTGACCATGTAATAATCATCCCCAACTCTGACTACCGATGGGTCAGGAAAAAAGCCCCTTTGCACCGGATTGTGATAAAAACCTTTTTTACTTTCTACCTCATCATTTTTCTGAAACATACACTTCTCCCTTTATCTTTTTTGACATCTGTGTCATATTTTACTTTTTCAGTTTCATACTATTTCAGTATAACACATTATGAGAAATTGTGGTATAATGAGCTTTGCGACGATTCGCATAATATTATTGAGAGAGTTAAGGAGGAACCTATGTACCAATGTAAAAATTGTGGTGGAAATCTAAAATATGATATCGCCACACAATCCATGCATTGTGACTATTGTGACTCATCCTTTAATCCGTATGATGTCACCAAAGAAACAGATGCCATGGAAGACAATTATTACGAAGCAACCGTTTTCCGTTGTCCTCAATGCGGTGCAGAGCTTATCAGTTCTGACACAGATGCTACCAGCTTTTGCAGCTACTGTGGTGCAGCCAACATTTTAACCGGCAGGATAAGTCGAGAAAAGCGCCCTGCCCGTATCATTCCTTTTCAAATCACTAAGGAACAGTGCAAGGAAATCTACGCAAAAAAAATGAAGCAGGCTTTTTTTGCTCCAAAAGAATTGACAGACCCTGCTTATATTGATAGTTTTCGTGGTATCTATATGCCCTACTGGTCCTATAATTTTGAACAAAACGGTCACCTGGACCTGGAAGGACAAAAGTCCTACCGTCGTGGCGATTATGTTTATACAGACTATTATGCCTTAGAAGGGGATGTGAATGCCTCTTACGAAGGTTACACCTTCGATGCATCTTCCAGTTTTTTCGACAATGTCAGTGAAAATCTTTTGCCCTTTCATGCAGACGATGAAAAAGAGTTCACCCCTTCCTATCTGAGTGGCTTTTATGCAGATACTGCTGATATTCCAAAGGAAGTCTATGAAACTGATGCAAAAGAACATGCCTGCAGTGTGACAAAAGGAAAAATAATTGCACACAGCGATTTTAGTACCTATGGCATCCGTGCCGGTGTGGAGCGAATGGACATGGAAAATAAATTTCCGATTCAATGCACAGGTGCACAGCAGTTGCTTTATCCTGTGTGGTTTTTGTCCTACCGTAAAAATGACAGAATTGCCTATGCTGCCATCAATGGACAGACCGGAAAGCTTTTTATGGATACCCCCATTGATTTTAAAAAATATGGTATCACAACTGCCTTATTAGCACTGGTACTTTTTATCTTTTTAAATATCAATTTCACCTTTAAGCCGACCACTCTGCTTTTTGCTTCTGCAGTATTTGCTGTGATTTCCGCTCTTGTTTATTTAAAGGAAATTGATGACATTCATCGCAGAAATGAAAATCTGGATGACAAAGGCTTACAATCAAAAAATATTTCAGAAGCAGATGATACTACAGGTTCTAAAAAGAAACGAAGGAACGTAACCTTAAAAAAACCAAATCCGGTTACTTTCATCGTCATCGGAATTCTTGTCATAACCTTTTTTCCTTTAGTAATCGGCCTTGCTATTGCAGTAGTCATGGTGGCTATCCTGCCTCTTATGTTTGCAGGCATGATTTACCTTTGTATCAAAGGTATCAAAATGAATCGGGAAATCAGTGAAACCAGTGGTCCGCTTGGTTTTTGGAGTGCAATGGCCAGTGTCTTTCTCTGTATGGTCATTGCTTTTATCAATCCGGTGGATGACCTCTATTACTATCTTGGTGCCATTGCATCCATGATTGGTGTACTGGTTACCTTGACAAGCATTATTAAAAATTATAATGTATTAGCAACCAGAAAACTGCCTCAGTTCAATAAACAGGGAGGTGATGACCTTGCGTAAATGGAAAGCTTTTTTCTTATTCCTTTGCTGTCTGTTGCTTCCTGTTTGCAGTATTTCTGCGACCGAGCTGTATACTAATGAAGAAACCGGATATGTTGTCATCATAGAGGATGATGCAGATTTATTAACAGATGCAGAAGAAACAAATCTTATACAAACAATGAGGGGTATGACTACCTATGGTAATGTTGCCTTAAAAACCACTATGGAAAATCCTTATAGTGTAGATACTTATGCATACAATTATTATGAAGATACTTTTGGTTCCACAAATGGTACGATTCTTTTGATTGATATGGATAATCGTGAAATCTGTATCCACAGCAGTGGATATAATTATCGTATTATTACTGATGATTATGGCGATACCATTACCGATAACATTTATCGTTATGCGTCTGATGGTGACTATTTTACCTGCTGCAACAAGGCTTTTGAACAAGCGCTTGCCTTACTGAAAGGAAGCCGTATTGCACAGCCAATGAAGTACATATGTAATGCTCTGCTATCAGTTATTGCAGCATTACTGATTACTTATTTTATCGTCAGACAGTTCTCTACCGGAGGCAGAGTATCAAAGGGTGTACAATTTTCCGACGTTAAAAACTATTTTGCTTTGAAAAATCAATCTATTCAAAAAGTAAAAACTACAAAAGTATATTCTCCACCACAGCATACAAGTAGCGGTGGGCATTCCGGTGGCAGCCATTCCAGTGGCGGTCATTCCGGTGGCGGCGGTCACTCCGGTGGGGGTGGGCATTCCGGTGGCGGCGGAAGCCATAGATTTTAGTATTCTCCAGGGGTTTTACAGAGAGAAAGGGACAGGTTACAATATATGCTAGCGAAGTTACACGGCAGAAGAGAAGATGTCGAACATGCGCAGGGTAATGGCTTTCGTTTATGGGTGAATGAACAGGTCGAAAACTATCCTCCGCATTGGCATACTGATTTAGAAATTATTATGCCTATTGAAAATGTTTATACAGCCATAATCGATAAAAAAGAATATATTTTAGAGGCTGGAGATATTATTATTATTCCTTCCGGGGAGATGCATGAGCTTATCGCCCCTACCTCCGGTAAGCGGTTGATTTATCAGGTAGATCATGCCATTATCCGCGAGGTAAATGGTTTTGACTCCATTTACACAAAATTTTTCCCTTGTGCTTTATTTCAAAAAAGTGAAAAAATGGAAGGACATGAACAACTTATGCAGTTGCTCTTACAAATTTCCGAAGAATTAGATGCATCTCAGCCTTTATACGACGCCTGCATACACTCTTTGATTTTACAGTTTTTTGTTTTAGCCGGACGCATCCAACTAAAATATGCTGAAAAATTTACCGGCGTAAAAAGTCAGAAGCAGCAATCCTATATTGATATTTTCTTTAACCTGTGTACCTATATGAATGAGCATTGTACGGAAGATTTGTCCTTAGAAGAACTTGCGTCTATGACAGGTTTTAGCAAATCTCATTTCATTAGACTTTTTAAAGAATTTGCAGGTGTGTCCTACTATGAATATCTCACCAAACGTCGTATGACCTTGGCCGAAATCATGCTGCTGGACAACCCGGAACTTTGTATCGCAGATATTGCGATGCAAAGTGGTTTCAATAGTCTTGCAACCTTTAACCGTGTTTTTAAGTCCACGCATGACTGTACTCCAACAGACTATCGTAAAAAATATAAAGCAAATACTTTTTAAAAAGGTCTGCAGGAAAATCCTGCAGACCTTTTCTAATGTTTACTATTACGTTTTGTATACTTTTTGATAGCTCCGAGCAAATTTTCTCTATTAATAGGTTTCCCAATGTGATCATCCATGCCGGCTTCATAGGATTTCTTCACATCTTCCGGAAAAGTATTGGCTGTCACTGCAATAATTGGTACTCTTTTAGCATCTCTTCTGTCTAAAGCTCTGATTTCTCTTGTTGCTTCTAAACCATCCATAACCGGCATCATGATATCCATCAAAATCATATCAAATTCGCCATCTGCCGAATTTTCAAAGGTATCTACTGCCAGCTGACCGTTTTGTACCGCCGTAACCTCAATATTCGCACTTTCCAGAATGAACTGCGTAATTTCAGAGTTGATTTCATTATCTTCGACCAGTAATGCTCTCATACCTGCGACATCTGCTTCCTCTTCCTTTTCCGGTTCTTCCGCATTTCTGACATTTGTGTCACTAATAAGCAATGGTAGACAAATACAGACACTACTTCCAACATGCAGCTTACTTTCTACAGAAATCGCACCTCCCATTTCTTCCACTAAACGCTTTGCAATTGACATACCAAGTCCGGTTCCTTCAAAGGTAGTCCTTGCATCTCCATGCTCCTGCGTAAAAGGTTCGAAAATGTGTTCAACAAATTCTTCACTCATGCCAAGTCCGGTATCCGTAATCATAATCTGGAAACTGCTTCGTTTCTCTGTCAGTATTTTTTCTGATACTTCAATGTGAACCGTACCGTTTTCCCGATTATACTTAATGGCATTTCCCACTGTATGGAATAAAACCTGTCTGACATGTGCCGGACTGCCTAATACTCTACTATGTATGACCTTTTTGGTATCAATAACAAACCTTACCTGTAAAGGATTGTCATAACACTTTACAGCTTCTACCAGTTGAATAAGATCAAATGCCTCTTCTGTAAGACAGGAAATACCATTTTCGAGTTTACTCATCTCCAAAACGTCATTCAAAATGGATAAAAGCTGTTCTGCTGACGCCCTGATTTTTTCCATATGCTCATGATGCTTTGCTTTTTCTACCTTTTCTGAACAATCCATATCTATCATACCCAAAATTCCATTAATCGGTGTTCTGATATCATGGGACATACTGGATAAAAAGCGAGTTCTTGTACGATTTGCCTGCCTTGCCGTTTCCAGGGCTTCTTCCAGTTTTCTTTGATAATCCAGCTCTTGTTTTTTCTCTTCATCAATATGCTGTGTTACATATAATACTTGTACCACATCATTATTTTCATCTCTCTTTGCATCTACAAAATTTGCCCTGCTCCAACCGGATTCAATGCCAATAAATTCATGACTGACAATATTTTTATCCTTCATGCGCTCTTTTAAAGTCGATAAGTCCACAAATCTTCGCATTTCATCGTTATAATCCGCTACAATCAGCTTATCACACATCACATTTAAATAATACTGGGCGTCCCCTTCTTTGGGAATGTACCTCTGCACCTTTTCCACACTCGTAATTTCTACTGCTTGTCCCGTTATCAAATCTATCCGATATTGTGCATAATAAATATTACTCAAGGCATCAATAATTTCTATTTTATCTAATAACGCCTCATTTGTTGTTTCCAACTCAATGGCTTCCTTTTTTTCCTCTGTGATATCCCACAAAAAAATCATGACATAGCCTGGCTTGTATTGCGTGCACTGCAATTTCAAATATTTTTTTACATTCGTGTCATAGATTTCATCCTGATAGGGTGTATTTGCAATTGCAACATACCGCAGCATATTGAAATACCGGTCAAATTCCGGTCTGTGATGCATGATTTCCCGTAAGGTAATTTTCATCAATAATGTCTTAGGACAATGCACGGTATTTTCAAATGGATTATTTACATATACAGCTCTAAAGTCAAACGTACCACCTGGCATTTCCATATATTCAAAGATACAGACACCTAGCGGCATATTGTCATAGTATTTAATCATTCCCTGGTAAGTTTCTTCATCAAAATTTTCATAATTTGTCGTCATTTTTTCAAATCTGCACCTTTCTGAGGTTATGACTATACACTCTCTCTTATTTTAGCACAATATGATGATACGTTCCACTTTTTTCTTAGTTTTCGAAATTATTGCATTTATTTTCTGTGTTATTTCCATATATTTCTATTTTTTTACCAATTTCAAAAAAGAACACAGTCCTAACAGACTGTGTTCTCATACATTTTTAGTTCTTTCTACTGATTTCTAAGAGTTTTTCTCTCATTTCTGTTTCTAATCTCTGAAGCTCTACTTCTGCATTTTTACGTTTTTCTCTACCTTCATCCTGTATCTTCATTACCTCATCCAGTGTAGAAATCAACGTCTTGTTTGTGTTCTGCAATGTTTCTATGTCCACAATACCGCGTTCTGATTCTTTTGCAGTCTCTATAGTAGCTGTCTTTAACGTTTCTGCATTTTTCTTCAACAATGCATTTGTCATATCAGTTACTTCACGCTGCGCCTTTGCTGCATCTGTCGAATGATTCAAGCCAATAGCAATTACCATCTGACTCTTCCAAAGTGGAATGGTATTCACTAAGGTAGATTGGATTTTCTCTGACATAATAGTGTCATTGTTCTGAATCAATCGAATCTGAGGTGCCATTTGTAAAGAAACTGTCTTTGTTAATTCCAAGTCGTAGATTTTCTTTTCAAAGCGATTACACATCTCAGCAAAATCCTTCGCTTTTTGTGTATCCTCAGGAAGTCCGGATTTTTCAGCCTGTGCCAACAGTTCCGGTAATTCTACATTCTTTGCATGCTCCAGTTTCTTTTTACCAGCCAGGATGTACATAGAAAGCTCTTTGAAATAGTTCAAATTGAGCTCATACATCTTATCCAGCATTGCTACATCTTTTAACAAGGTAATCTGATGCTGCTCTAAGACATCACAAATTTTATTAATATTTACTTCCGCCTTATCATACTTGGCTTTCAGGCTTGTCAGCTTATTGCTGCTCTTTTTAAAGATACCAAGGAAGCCTTTATCTTCCTCTGTCACATCAAATTCCTTGAGCTCAGTCACGACATCAGAAAGCATTTTTCCAACCTCGCCCATGTCCTTTGTTCTTACATTCGATAAAGCTGTTTCAGAAAAATCTGCAATCTTTTTCTGGCTTCCCGCACCATACTGTAATACCATCTGTGTATTGCTCAAATCAATCTGAGAAGCAAAATTGTCAACCATTTGCTGCTCCTCTGGTGTTAATGAAATCTCAAGTTCTTCCTTTTCCTCTTTTGCCTGCTCCACTTTTACCTCTACTATCTCCTCTTTTGCTGTAGGAAATGGTTCAAAAGTAAGTGTAGGAGCCTCTTTCAGCATTTCATCCAAATTGTCGCTCATATTCTTCCTCCCAATTTATTATACTTCTTCTTTTACTCTTTCTTTTGCAAATCCTTCTTTTACTAAGCCTTCTCTGGAAAGCATCGTCTGTAAGACCTGCGCATCTGTGGTCACATCATAGACCTTATCTCTGAACAAGCTGTTTAGCAGCTCATTAAAAGCACTGTTAATTGTATCCAGGGTATTTTCAATCTGTTGCTTTGCTTTTGTGATATCTTCCCCCGGATTTTTGACATCATCAAACTCTGAATAAGCCTGCACGAGCTTTAAGGTTGTTGGCAGATAATAATTCATCAGTTTATGCATGTCATGCATTTTTTCCGGGTGTATTTTAACCTGTGCAAAAATCTCTTTTAAAAGATTTTCCAATCTGTAAAGTTTTTCGGAGATAACCTCTCCTTCAATACAATCGTTCAATTCCCGTAGCTTTTTGATACACTCATTGCCTTCTGTAATCATCTGCTGTAGCTCAGGATTTTTTTCAATGTCCTTCTTTTCCTGCTCCAATTTTTTTTGTTTATCTGCTTCTTCCGCCTCAATTGCCTTTCTGCTGTTCTGCAGATTGGTATAGGTTTTATACATCTCATTTGTGAGTATCAGACAGGTTTTCTGGTCATCCAAATGCCCTTCCGGATACATACCAAGCTCCAGCATTTTATGCAGATCTTTCAATACATACTTTTTACTTTTTCCAAAATGAGACGCCAAGGCATCGATTTCTACATACTCATCCTTTTCGCCAAGCTTTGCGTAGCGCTCAGCCCTGCGTATTCTCTTTAAAACAGAACAACCATGATGAATCATTTCGCCAAAAATAAAAAAGAACACAAGTGGCAAAAAAAATGTCTGTACACTAAAACTTCCAAACACAGCCGAAGAAATCAATGTTGCCAGGCTCACTGCGGCAGTAATACCAAGACCGATACCACCAAAAACATTAAAAAGAATCGCACCTGCCTTACCTACTTTATTTACAGGTATTCTTTTCGACGGTACACCGCCACCGGTATACAGTACATTTTTCCCATTTCTATTTACCGATGTATAGTTGTCAGGTGTCGCTCTTTTATATTTTGACGGGTCATAGCCTTTTACTGCATTCTGTGTCTGCTTTTTAGCTTCATCAATCGCACAGTTCACTGTATCATTAATTAAATGATTAATATTACTGAAATCTCCATTTAAAATTGCATCACTAATGGTATCCTTAAGCTCTTCTCCAAGCTCACTCCAATTCTTATTTGCACTCATATCATACCCATGCTTTCTTTTTTCATAACTATTATGATTATCACACAGAAATCTACCATTCGCAACCATTTATTATGTTAATTGTTGCAAAAAATGCCTGAAAATATTATAATCGGCTCAAACAAAAAGGAAGGCATGGTTATTATTATGAAATTACTGATACAACGTGTAAAAGAAGCATCTGTTCATGTGGAGGGAGAATTGATTGGACAAATCGGACATGGACTTTTAGTATTTGTAGGCGTTTCAGACTCTGACACCAGACAAATTGCAGATAAAATGATAGACAAGATGATAAAGCTTCGTATCTTTGATGATGAAAACGGAAAAACAAACCTTTCCAGTGCAGATGTAAAGGGCGAATTCCTCATTGTTTCCCAGTTCACACTATATGCAAACTGTAAAAAAGGAAACCGCCCGTCTTTCATTGAAGCAGGAAAGCCTGATGCAGCAAATGCACTATACGAATATGTAATTTCCAGGGTTTCAGAAAATGGATTCCATACAGAGCATGGTTCCTTTGGCGCAGATATGAAGGTATCTTTACTAAACGATGGTCCTTTTACCATTATGTTAGACTCTAATGAAATCTTATAAAATCTGCCAAAAGTTACCCTTAGCAGGCTTTCAATACTTCCTCTATTTCTTCCGCTTTCTCACTTTTACTATCCTGTTTTACCGTTGCATGGAACAGTATGATACCAATCACAAAAAATATAGAAATCATACCTACCCCCATGTTCACATTTCCTGTCAGTTGTGATACCACACTGACAACTGTCGTTCCCATAAAGGAAGCGCCCTTTCCGCAAATATCCAGAAGTCCAAAATATTCTCCAGATTGTTCTGCCGGAATAATCTTAGTAAAATAAGAACGTGACAACGCCTGAATACCACCCTGGAACATACCTACAAAAACAGCAAGTATCCAAAACTGCGTCTGCGTAGTTAAGAACATAGCAAAAACAGCAATACCAAGATATGCAACAATGCATACCATAATCAGCTTATCTGTAGAAAACTTCTGTGCAAGTCTCCCAAACAGAATTGCAAACGGAAAAGCCACAAACTGTGTAACAAGGAGCGCAAGCAACAATCCTGTGCTGTCCAGACCCAAAGCTGAACCATACGCAGTAGCCATATCTATGATGGTATACACACCATCTATATAAAAGAAAAACGCCAACAGGAACAGGAATACCTTCTTTTCCTTTCTCACATTACACAAGGTTACACCAATGCGCTTAAAACTTTCTGCGACAGCATGTGGTTTTCTTGCCACATAGTATTTCTGACGATAGCTTCTCATTAATGGCATAGACATAGCAATCCACCAGACAGCTACGATTCCAAAAGAAATAGCCATGGCAAGTTCCATGCTGATACCAAGTGCATCTGCACTAAGCACTAAGCCTAAACATAAAATAAAAGGAACACAGCTTCCAATATATCCCCATGCAAACCCCTGTGAAGAGATTTCATCCATCCTGTCTTGGGTTGTAACGTCAGAAAGCATGGAATCATAGAAAATCAAGCTTCCGGAAAAACCCACCTTCGCAATCACAAATATAATCAAAAACACCAGCCATTGCTGTGCCAGCCCCAAGGCAAGACAGCCAATTGCACCAATAAAAATAGTTATCATAAAAAGTGGTTTTTTATATCCTTTTGTATCGGAAAATGTACCAAATACCGGTCCTATAATAGCTACAAATAATGTTGCTATTGATGCTGCATATCCCCAGTATGCCATGTATTCCACATCTGACAAGCCGGCATTTCCAGCCAGATAATTAAAATAAATAGGTATCATCGTAGATACAAGCAACATAAATGCTGAATTACCTACATCATATAACACCCAGTTGCGTTCTTGTTTTGTGAGTTTTTTCTTCATATTATCTTTCTCCTACGCTTTCTTTCGTAATCCCAATTGATGTATTTCAAGAACCTCGTCATAGGATTGCATAAGCATCTCCAACACGCTGTCCCAGCTTCTGCTTCTCGCTGTGGTAAGTGCACCTTCTCTGATTTTTTCCCGAAGCTCCGGGAAACTGCTCGCTACCAGGATTGCATGCGCCAATGCCTGTGTCTCTCTGTAAGGTACTACATATGCATTTTTGCCATGCTCCGTAAAATCTGTCACACCGCCCTCATCCGTACAAATGCAGGGAAGTCCACTTGCCATTGCTTCAAGAAGCACATTTCCAAAGGTTTCCGTTCCTGATGGAAACACAAACAAGTCACTGTCGGCATAAAGTTGGGCAAGACTTTGCCCTCTTACAAATCCTGTCAGCTTTACATTATCGATGCCACTATTTTCTAATATTTCTCTGTAAGGGCCGTCTCCGGCAAACACAAAAACCAGCTTATCCTGATGTTTCTCATTGAGTTGTCTGATCGCTTCCAGATAATCCCCAAGTCCTTTTTCATAAGACAGTCTACCTACATAAAGGCAGATAAATTTATCCTTACCATATTTTTCACGCCAGTTTCCTGTTCTCTTCTCCGGGGTATAAAGCAAGGTGTCCACTCCTCTTGTCCATACGTCAAGATTTTTATAATTTTGCAGGCTTAACTGCTGTAATGTCTGATTAGACGGGCACAGATTCAGCTCTGCATAACTGTGAAAATGCTGAAAATATGCTCTGACAGGCTTTTCTAACAGCTTCGCATGAAAATACTCCAAATATTGTTCTATATTGGTATGATATGACATCACAACAGGAATTCCCATTTCTCTTGCAATACGAAGCCCTTCATTTCCCATGGTAAATTCTGTTACAATGTGTATCAAATCCGGTTTAAATTCTTCTATCTTTTTTTTAATGATATAGTGATGAATCATCGTGACAGCAAGTCTACTGTTAGGTGCAAAAGGAATTTGTACGCCTTTAAAGCGCACAACATTTTCTTCTTCCTCGATATCTTCATTCTCATAATCCGGTGTAAAGAAGATATGTTTGATTCCCCTTTTATTCAAGAAAGCATGAAGCTTAGAAAGTGTATTGGCAACGCCATTGATTTCAGGAAAAAAAGTATCTGTAAAATATGCAATCTTCATTGTAGTCTCCATCCTTGCTTACTATCTGTTCACATACATATAGTTTGCTGCCTGCTCAATTTGTGAACCCACAACACCAATCATTCCCTCTATAGTCTGAAGCTGTGGTATCATCACAGGCTGCGGTAATTTTTGTTTTTCCTGTTCTTTGCGTTCGAATGCTCCTATAAAACATTGTGCAAAAGCATTTGCTGCTTTCATAATATATTTTGTATCTGTTTCTAATCCCTTTTTCTGTCGCAAATAATCATCATGAAGAACCTGCAAATACATAAATAGCATATCAATCGAAGCAGAGTGCATATCCATTCCATTGATACAATCAAAAGAAGTTTTCTCACACTGAAGATATGCTGTCAAATCTCTTTCGTATATCACATGTGCCAAAAGCATTCCCGGAAAATCCTTACTATGCGGATACGTAAAATAATCTTCCACATAATGAAGCAGATATCCCAGTTTAAAGCAGGACCATCTATTCATATGCCCATGCTCCCAAAGTCTTTCCATGTGAATACTGTTCCTGTCAAAAGTAGTATCCCATGTATGTCCTCTCAGATAAGTGTGGAACAGCAAATCCGGTGCAATGCTCCCCAATTTTATCCAAAATCTGTATTTTGCCAATAATTCCACTGTTACACTTTTGGTAATAAATAAATGACCATTTTTATTCATCGTTCACCCCTCCATGAACACTTCCCTTTATCTACTTACTTTTCTTTACATAAAAATCTTAGCATGATAAAAACAGTCATTCTATCAGAGAGGCATAAAATCGACGTAAAATGTACGTAAACCTCTATAAATGGATTTTCTTTTTCCGTGCAAGCTGTAACTTTACATTATCATAACGATATCTCCTGACCGCACCTGTAGCTGCATATATGACACATCCATCAGAAAATGCTTCTATATCATCACAGTGTTTCTTTAACTCGTGTGCATCAGAGATACGCTGTATACCGCATTCATGTGCTCCATTGTAGGAGGGTGCAAGACTTTTCGCCTGGGGGACAAACGCCTGATACAATTTCATAACATTACCGGTTCCGTTTGTAGGATAATGTCGTTGTTTTCCATAATAGGTACCAAAAGGATTTAAACTAATCTGTCGACAATCCTCCTTTGTCCGAAGTCGCATAGGACAATGCGCCATACTGCCAAGCACTTGTCTTGCATGCGCAAGAACAATGCCCTTTTCCCCATCTCCTACGGTAAGAAACCCTCCCGTAAGCTGATGATTAAAGGAATCCATATTCTTATTCTCCGGATAAGCATTCCAAAAATCTGACAAAGCATATCCACTGATATCATCCATAAAATTTCTTTTTTCCACAAACGCACAGTCTTTCATGGAAAGGGTAAGCTCCATAGGAACAACTTCGTTCCAGGACAAGTCACTGTATCTCTCGAGCTTTGAAGCAATAGCATGTAGCTCATCTTTTTCTCTTGTATAGGGGTACTGTATTTGTGATACCAGGTAAATACCATTTTCTCCTTCCATGACAAAAAAGCAGAATACATAATACCCCGCCTTTTCTTCTCCCGGTAAATGTATCTCACCACGAAAAGTAAGCGCCTGTCCGTTTCCTGCTACTGCTGTTTCTGTAATCTCCGGCTTAGCAAAAGATGTCTGTCGCCCACGATAGGTAAGAAAGCTTTTCCAGCTTGCAAGCATTTCTCCTTCTCTTGTACAGAAAACAGGAAAGCCTGTTACCGTATCAACTGTAAGCGTTGTTCCATACTTATCCTGCAATATCAACGATGTATGATGATTTGCTTTTTTTTCAGATTGCTTTATTTTAAAGGAAAGTCTGTATTTCTTTTTGATAGTTTCAAAGCGGCAAAGCAGATAAATTCCTCTAACACTTCCATCTTCCCAGTAGTCTGTTGCAACTGCGGTGAAGCTGACAAGTCCATCTCCTTTTACTTTTAAGTCCTGCATACGACTGCAAAATCCTTCCTGTAAAAGAAGCTGTGTACCAATCAGGGAAGATGCATTGCTGTTTTTGATCCAGATTTCATTTTCTTTCTGAAAGGTATGGTTCTTACTTTCCCATTTTTCTTCCAGCGCTTTTTCCTCTTTTTCTATCATAACAAGAGAAAGTTCTTGTGCTACATTCTCTCTCGTCACATTTAATACCGGGGAAGCGAGCCCAAAATGTGTGGTTGATAACAGTCTGATACGCTCCTCAAAAGATGGGGACATACTATCCGTTCCATATAATCTTGCATACATCCTTGCACGCTCAAGCCTTGTCCATATCAGTCTGTTAAACGGCTTTTCTCCCCAGCTTGCATAACCTGAAAAGTTTCCATCAGCCACATCTTCTCCAAAAGATATCTCCGCTACCGGCTTATGCATTCTCAGATATCTTCCCGGTGTAGTGAAAACAACATAATCCAAATCTGCAATATCTGTAATCATGCCTTCCAGTCCATTTGCTCCCGGTATATGACGCCTTATTCCCTTTGGTAATAAAAAGGGACCCCACAATACACTATCCGCATCAATATTGATAAATAAAAATACATCCCTTTTGATTTCTCCGTTTACTTGTTTTTCATGTAAAGCTGTTACCAGCTTCCGGATACCACCTGCATCCCAAAGGTCAGCCGGGGAGTACATAGGCAATATAGTAATTTCATCCTTCTGATAACGGTAGGTCAGCGGATTATACGCCTGTTCCGGTGTTAAGGGGGAAATAATTGTCCGAAACGCATCAAAAGGCACACAGCTATAATATAAGCATACTGTGTGAATACCTGCTTCTTTATACAAAGCTGCCTGAGAGGGTGTAAACATGACCTCCTGAGGGCGAATGATTCTTTCACATGCACCAAACACATCACATAGGACACTGCCTTTTTCATTTGTTATCGCCCGTTGTACAGAAGTCAGAAACTCTTCTCTTGTCATCGCGCTCATAGCACCATTGTTATAGCCCATCAGAATGTTTTCATCTCCATACTGCTCCTGTCTAAGCCTCACATTTTTAATAATATCCGGTGCATGCTCCGGCAGTATCTTTTCAAGGGTATATGCATTTTCAAAGTCCCATGTTCCCTTGACAGGAATACCCTGTTGATTGCAACGATTCAGCGTATCTATCTCATAACGGAGCAGACGTATATCACTTCCAAATCCCTTGTCATCACAGGTATCCCCCCGATAGGAATGATAACAGTTTACATGAAATCCAAAGCCTACATGTACCGCATATTCATCCGTTTTCACTTGCATTTTTGTATGCTCGTTCCATAAAGTATTCCTGTGCATTGATTTTCCCCTCTTTGCCCTTTCTTACATACGTGCCATCTATCTGCTGTCTTGCTTTTACATCATCTGCAAGATACACGGAAAAGTCTTCTAAGATTCTGTCCTTTATTGCTTCATCATAAATAGGAGCTGCCACTTCAACACGCTTGATTGTATTTCGAGTCATAAAGTCAGCCGAGGCAATATAGACCTTTGCCTCTTTCTCTTTCCCAAATATATAAATACGGGAATGTTCCAAGTATCTTCCTACAATACTGATGACCTCAATATTGTCTGTTTTCCCTTCTATTCCTGCAAGCAGACAGCAAATTCCTCTGACAACCATCTGTATCTTTACGCCTTTCTGACCTGCTTCTATTAATTTATCTATCAGCACCTTATCCGTAAGAGAGTTTAGCTTGAGACCGATGTATCCTTGACCGCCGTCTTTCACTTTATCTATTTCTCCCTGTATCAAATCAAGGATTTTATTACGCAGACAATTCGGTGCGACCAGCAAATGTGTTGTCTCATCTACCGTTCTTCCCATCGACAGACAGTTAAAAATCATACCTGCCTCTACGCCAATTTCTGACATGGATGTCATGAAAGTATAATCTGTATAAATTTTAGAGGTTTTCTCATTATAATTTCCTGTACCAATCTGTGTAATATACTCGATTTGTTCCTTTCCCTTTCTGGTAATCAGACAAAGCTTGGAGTGTACCTTCAAATGACTCAGTCCATAAATCACACGACAGCCTGCATCCTCAAGCTGCTTAGACCATCGAATGTTGTTTTCTTCGTCAAATCGTGCACGTAGCTCTACAAGCACAATAACCTCTTTTCCGTTTTCCGCAGCTTCCACCAGTGCTTCTACAATTTTCGAATTATTGGCAAGACGATACAATGTCATCTTGATAGATACCACTGCAGGATCGCTTGCTGCTTCATTAAGCAAATGTAAGAATGGTCTCATACTCTCATACGGATAAGACAAAAGGATATCCTTTTCCTTAATCTGTTCTATCATAGAGCGCCTTTCTTCTATCATAGGAGATTTCTGTGGTATACGTCTCTCAAAGAACAGTTCCTTTTGGTCATGCAGTGTATCCTGTATCTGAAACAGGAAAGATAAATTTAGTGGTGCCTCAGAATGATAAATCTGACTTTTATTTAACATTAAATAATCACACATTCTGACAATGATGGAATCATCCATCACGCGGGTAAAGTAAAGCTGTAAAGGTGCCAGTCTTTTTCTTGTCTTTAGCACCTCCTCTACAGCCTTTCTATAATCATCTTCATCGTCACCTACTGCCTCATCCACATCTATATCTGCATTTCTCAGAATGCGAATCAATGACTTACTCTCCACCAGATAACGGTCAAAAATTTCTCCTACAAAGTGTAAAATCAGCTCTTCCATCAGCATAAATCTTCTGCCATCTGCTGACACAGGAATTACTCGCTTCAATACACCATTACTACAGGGAATAATACCTATTTTTTTATTATTGGACTTTGTTTTCAATTCCACTACCGCATAGATTTCCTGATTTTTCAAAAAAGGAAAAGGCTGTCTTTTTCCCACAATCTGTGGAGACAAGAAAGGTCTTACCTCCTGCTCGAAATATTTCCATACCTTATCCTTTTCCTCTTCTGTCAAATCGTTGAAGCGAAGCTCTCTCACACCATAGGTTTCCAGCTCCTTCATCAAACCTTCATATATATTATCCTTATACTCCAAAAGTTTTTTTATCTCTTTTCCGATTTCTGTCAATTGCTCCTTGCATGTCATTCCTGTCTTATTTTCTCTTGCCTCTGAAAACTCTCCGGCATGAAGGGAACCTACTCTTACCATCGTAAACTCATCCAGATTGCTCTGAAAAATAGATACAAAAGAAAGTCTTTCACAAAGAGGATTGCGTTTATCCTCTGCTTCCTCTAATACTCTCTTATTAAATTTTAACCATGACAGTTCTCTGTTGTCGTACAACATTTTTTCCATTGCTCTTACTCCTTTTGGATTCTGTTTTACATAGTTTTGCATATTAAGTGTACGAATTATCCGGAAAAGTTTCTATCAAGTTTCTGTAAAATTCATGTAAAAATAGTGCATGCCGGCGCATGCACTTTGCAAGAATTTCTGCGAAATTCTTGATTAATGCACACTACTATACTCGCAATTTCCTATCACAGAAAAAAGAGTTTGCTCAGTAGCAAACTCTTTTTTAAAGTGCTCTTTTTTATTTATCTGACAGATTTATTTACTGATATATTCTGCCCGGAATTAACCTGTTACCTATATATCCTGATAAGCAGAATTAAACATCCAGAATTTCCAAAAGTTCTTCTTTACTCATACTTCCCAAATGATTTGTTTCACCATGAATCACTTTATCTGCTAAATTCTGTTTTGCCTCCTGGAGTTTCATAATTTTTTCTTCTACAGAGTGCTTCACAATCAGCTTATATACAATAACCTTCTTTTGCTGACCGATTCTGTGGGCTCGATCTGTTGCCTGATTCTGCGCCGCTACATTCCACCATGGATCATAGTGTATAACCACATCTGCCCCGGTAAGATTCAAACCCACACCACCGGCCTTCAAGGAAATCAAAAATACACTGGTATCATCTTCATTAAAAGCTTTCACTAACTGTATTCTTTTCTCTTTTGGTGTTTCTCCCGTAATTTTATAGAAAGATATTCCTTCTTCTTTCAGACGTTTTTCTATCCTTTAGCCTTTATCTTATAAAAATACCCTATTGCCAATATTTTATCTTATCGACAATAGGGCATTTCTACAACGAGTTAAAATCCAAAATATATTTCTCGTATTTGTAAATATTCTGAACAGAACCTAGCCTAAGATATTCCTGAACATCCTTATCTAAAAGTGATTTTGCCTCACGTAATCTCTTTAAATTTTCTCCGATGACTTTCTATAATCGGCAAGTTCCTTGCGCATTCTTTCGATTTCATCATCCTTCTTACCAAGCTGGGTAGTTAGTTCATCAATTTTGTTCTCCTGTTGTTCCAGCTTGTTCTCCTGTTGTTCCAGCTTGTTCTCCTGTTGTTCTATCTTGTTTTTCTGTTGTTCCAACACGCTTTTCTGCTGTTCCAACACGCTTTTCTGCTGTTCCAACACACTTTTCTGCTGTTCCAACACACTTTTCTGCTGTTCCAACACGCTTTTCTGTTGTTCTATCTTACTAGCCTGCTCATCAATTATATTCTGTGCACCGCGCATATCGGCATAGTAATCTTCTCTATCGCGACAACGTTTTCGGACAATTTCATCTGCAGATAATTCAAACAGTGTATTTGAAGCTTCTTTAAAGTATTCATCCTGTAATGCCATTTCCTTAATCTCCTCCCATGTAGTAGATTTAAAGAGTTTAGCCCAATGGTCTATGTTATACTGCCTGTCTTCCTCTGTAGCTAACTCTGCATGATTTAAGTCTAGCACATTTAGCTGGAAATTGTTACTGTATATTTTGTGAGTTTTAGTATTCATCATCTTATAGTGCGCATAAAATTCAGGAGAATCCTTGAATAAAGTGAAATCAAGTATACCGATATGTATTGCTGCCTTCACTTCGTTGTAGGCCTGACCTTTATTAAGCTGGTCAAAGGAACGACACAAATAGCTTAAGGATCTGTTTTCCCAATTGCCAAGGTTTACGACCTGCATTTCAAGATTGATTTTTTTGTTTGTGTTAAGTTGCACGTTGATATCTAATCTAAATTCCTTGTCAGACAAAACTTCTCCAATAATAATGGGATCCATAATGACAACCGATACTATTTCTTCCTGTGAAAGATGTAACAACGAACCTATTAATCCACGAAGAACCTTCTCACTCTTCTGCAATACCGCCCTAAACATGTAATCATTAGTCAATCCATAAGGAATTTTGCCAGTAGCTTCTTCCAGACTTTTAAATATCATTTCTTTTTCTTCGGTAGTTTTTTCTTTCATAATACTCCTCTTTTCTTCTCTTTTTTTGTTTTACGATGTTGTACGTTTATACGTATTTCTTTTTTATATAATAAGACGCCTTTTAAGCGTCCTATTTAGCCACCTCATTTAATGCTGCTAAATATCCCAGCAATCGCTTTTGGCTATCACTATCCAGATTTTGATAAGACTCTATCAAAAATCCTAATTCCGTCTGCTTGTCTACCACATAAGTATTACTTTCCCTGCTCCTCTCTCCAATATGCTCTGCCCCTGAAAGCAGTTCATATGGTGTCACTCCTAAGACTTCACATATAATCAACACTTTATCTGACACCGGATTCGTTTTTTTCTTCTTCCAGTCGCTTATCGTGCTCTCTGCGATTCCTGTTTTTGCTGAAAACTCTTTCTGCGTCATTCCTCGCTCTTTAATCAATTCAAATATCTTCTCACTTACTGTTTTCACACATTCTATCCCTGTATCAAAAAATATTTTTCTATAGAAAATATATCATAAATAAATGCGAAGTACAATACATATGTTCGAATTATTTATTTATTTTTTTTATTAAAGGTTATAGCACATATATTCCAGTTCAGTCTTAACAAGTACACTTCCCTTGACACCTTCCGTACAAAACCAAAGGAGTTGATATCTATGTATTCTGAAGCTCTTGCAATTGCTGACAAAAACACTGTCAAGCTGATGATTGATGAAATGAAGGAGCAGGTAACAAATCTTACTAATGAAGTCGCTGTTAAAGATCAGATAAAACCATTTTTATTGATGGTAACAAGATAGAAGCTAAAGTGCGCCTGTTTGCGAAAATTAAAAATTAATGTACTATCACAAATTTAAAAGAGGTCAAATATGGTCAAAAAAGAGGCTGCGCCTTAACAATTTTTAATCGTTAAAGCGACAGCCCCTTTTTCATTTATCCCTTACCATGACAAAGGGGACATCCTTATGGCAGAAACAACGTCCCTCCGCCTCATTATCTCATTAGCAAGAGCCCTCTCATTCCCCATCTCCACAAAGCTCACTCTATCATCTTCTTCAAATATCTCATGATTTGCGGCATTATCTCCTAATATCATAGCTTTTCCCATAGCACTATAGATATATGCTTTTCCCGGAATCGTGCGACACGCCTTTTTAATCGAAGCATTGAAATGACCTGCAAGACATAAATCAGACAAAGCAATATAATCGGCAAGCTCCTCCTGGGAAAGCCAGTCAATGTAGGTAATATTATCTGCAATTGGTCGTAACGCTGTCAGTTTTTCATCTGTAATCGGTCCAATGAAAAAGAAATAGAATTCCTTTCTGTCCTTTAATAACTCCATTGCCCCCAGCACAACATCAATCCCCTGTAACGGAAGCACACTTCCAAAGTACAATACGACATATTTATTTTCCAAATAATCCGGTCTCTTTACCTGTCTTGGAAAATAAATAGAAGCATCTGCTTCTAAATAGATGGTCACCATTTTATTTGGACTAGCCTGAAATTCCTCACAGAAAAATTGACCATGTGCCTTTGTATCACAAATAACTGCCTCTGCTACCTGCAATGTAAACGCATCCAGTTTATGAAGTATTTTTCCCGGCATACTATTTGTACGTATTTTTTTTCTGTCACAGCATAGTGTATCGTAAAGAGAAATAAAGAAATCAATAATAATGTCTGCTTTTTTTATTTTCCAATACCAAAAAGGAAGTATTAATTGTGGTGCAAATCCTACCATTACCGTATCATATTGTGACACACGTGTCGTTAGTAATTGAAAATAAACAAATAGCAGCCTGACAAAATAGCTGGAGGAATACGAGCCAATCACATGATAAGATAATGCATTTTCTTTTAACAATGCTATCTCCTGCGTATTACGTATATAGTCCAAATTTTTTGTTGTAAGAAAAAGAACCTTCTTGTTATTTATGTATTCGTGCATATACTTACCTCTTGCCATTCCTATCGTTTGCCCAGTTTCTGCCTAATTCCATCTTTTATAGCAGGAAAATATAAGCTTTTCAATTGCTGATTTGAAATCCTTCTCTTTATCAGAACATAGATAAAAACATTTTTTATATATCCCAATAAATATCGGAAACACATCTCATACTTTGCAACTTTTCCAAAATGAATACCTGCTATAATAATGCCATTTCGTATTGCATAGTACAATTTCCATGATAAATCTTTTTCCTTTGTATTGATTGCAGTTTGATGATCAATAATTGCCTGATTCACATTTATCATTTTACTGTATTTTCTGATGCGCATACAGTATTCAAAATCATCACACCGTATGAATAATTGATACATTGGCAAACCTATCTCATTTACCAATTTTCTTGCTAAAACAATCCCACAAAAAGATGCATAATCAATTTCTGCCGTCTCTCCTTCATAATCACAATTGTCCAGCGGTTTCACTCGATAGAAATAGCGGCTCTTGTTTCGTACGCGATGCTCCTTTGCTATCATACCTTTTGTCATTACTTTTCCGGTGTACGCTAAAATTTCGGAATTTCCCTTTTGTATTTGCCCATAAATCCTTTCATGAAAATCATAATTCAGAATAGCATCATCATCTATCAGCGTAACCCAATCCCATTCAAAGTTCATTGCACATGCAAGCCCTTTATAAAATCCATATGCACCACCCAGATTTTGTTCTAAATTTAAAATACAAAATCTATGATCGGTTTCATATTGTGATAAATATTCCTTCGTTCCATCCTCCGAATGATTATTAATCACAATTATTTTAGCTAGCGGTTCTGTCTGCCGTAAAACATGTTCTATACATATTTTCAACAGATTAATCCTGTTATAGGTTACAATGACTACTGCAAATTTTTTCCTTGTCATTTTCAGACTTATGCTCCCCTCTATGTAGACTGGTTTTGCATTATCCTTTTTACAAATCTGTCTACACTTTCTTTGAAATCAAAGTTTTCTTTGATTAAACATTTTGCATTTTCCCCAATATTTTTTCCCAATGTGTTATCATGCAACAACTTATAAATTGCCTCAGTATAGTCCTGTGCTATCTCACAGTGGAAATAATCATATTCATTTTTTGCCGGAATTCCTTCTATTCCAATTTCATTTGTAAGCACAGGAATTCCTGCGGACATTCCCTCCAGAACCTTGATTTTAATACCTGCACCATTTTTCAGTGGCACTACCATACAAAGACATTTTGCAAAATATTCCTTCGGGTCATCTACAAAACCAGTCACTTCAATACGTTCAGAAGCATATGCACATATTTTTTCAGAAGGATGTGCGCCCAGGATTACAAAACGTATATCTTCTATTTCCGGCATAACTTTTTCTATAAACCATATCGCTGCTTCTTCATTTTCCGGTCTGTTCATTGCTCCCCAGAAAATGACTGTTTTCCCATCTGAACAACGTTCTATCTCACTTAAGTCATTAAAAAATGGTGCTGTCACAAACGTTTTTTCTTTTGGTACTCCATGATTTACCACCAAAGAACAATCTTTCTGATTATTAAGCACAGCTAAATCAGACTTCATTAAAGAAGACAGCTCATTCTTTTTCATCATTTTTTCCTGTATCCAAAACAGCAGCTTCTTCATTCCCTTATTTTGCTTTATCTTCCTTTGGAGCTTAAGAAAAGTAACATCTTCTTCAATACAAATTATTTCACTATTTGGGAATAACTGTTTTACGTACGGAAGCAGTAATACCATTTCAGTCCACTGTAAAAAAATAAAGTCAGGATGATATCCTTTTTTCTTCCATTCCCTTAATTTTGTTTTCACCTTTTTACGGACAAAACAATACTCTAAAAGAGAAGGGGGAAAACCCATTTTTTCCAACCTTTTTCTTCTTCTTTCATCTTTTGGAATTATAATCGCCTCATATGAAATATCATACTTTTACAAATCAATTTTCTCAATTTCATTTTCTCTGCAAAACGTCAGCAACCTGATATCAAAATAATTACTTTTTTGAAACTGTTTAATATAATAATTGTGAACTTTTCCTCCCGCATGAGTTACTGTGTCATACGGTGCACGAAGTGAAACCCATAAAAGTGTCCCTTTTTTCATTTTTATAACCATGCCTTTCTCACGTTACAAATCCAATATTTTTCTCCAGGTTTCTTCTGACTGCAATTCTGTTCTCCTTATCCTATACTGTTCCTTTGCAGTCATATATTGCTTATTCAATAATTTACAAACTTTCCTTACACAAGAAAGGAAATAAAAACACTTCTTCCAATCCCTTTTTACGATAATCCCCTTTTGATCTGTTTCATCATAGAGAATTGCTCTGTTTACCCATAAAAGCTCGAGCGGATATACGTTCATAAAAAAAGCTTTGCTATCTCCTTGCTTAAGATATGCGGAAACATCCACCAGTTTTTCTCCTATTTCCATCAATATCTGATGATACTCCATTCCATCGATAGAAAGAAGCCACTCTGGTCCCTTACAGAAATCTTCTACTGCCTGCACAAGCAACTCCATAACAGCATATCTCATTCTTAAAAAAGCTGCCAATATGCTCTTTATCACACTTTTCTTTACTGTATTACATGAAATACCTTCACAATATAACGCATTTACAATCAACGTATTCCGTAAGTTATAATATTCATTCGTTGCAATCCTTCTATGTTCAGAGGTCGGATGCCATACAGAAATACCATTCATTGTCATAATTTTAGAAGCATTTCTCAAACTATACTCTACATCATCTTCATGTATAAATATCGGAATCGGCAAATTATCATTTGAAGAAATAGACTGCAGATTCATACAGCAATACCACCACGCAGCATAATCCCTTTTTACTTTCTCCTCATTTCGTACAACATTGTAAAAATGAGTCATATCCGATTCATCATGTATATGAACGCAATTTCCCTGATTCCATAATGCACCGTTTTCCCGCTGCATCCATTTCCTGTCTCTATCTAACAAGGCTCCTGCAATAAATGCATCGCTATATTCGTCTGATAAATAGCTCAATACTGCAAAGGTCCTTCTAACTGCTTCACAGTTCAACTCAATATCATCATCCATAAAAATAACATGCGTTAATCCTAACTTATCTGCATTTTTTTCTATCTCCAGTAAGCCTCTGGTAAATCCTCCTGCCCCACCAACATTTTTGTTGTCGTAAAGGAAAATGTCATCGTTCGTTTTTACTATCTCATGAAGTGTTTGTCCATTGTCCACAATATAAACTTTGACATGCTTGCATAAATCAGACTTTTCATTTTCAAGAATTTTTTCTTTTAATAAATCCAGATTATGCAATAAATATTGCTCTCTTTTATAGGTACAGATATTAATGGCTATATGAATATTATGAATAGGCGGTGTTTTTTCTTCATAATAAGCATCATAAAAAATACATTCATCCGTCAATGCTTCCATGGAATAATAAATAATACCTTTTTCTATTTCTGAAATTGGCACCACCAATTCTGTTCTGTCTTTTTCATCTATCCTGGTGGAAAAAATCTCTTCCTCCTGTATAACTGCATTTTCATTTAGGTATGCATTGATAACCTTTAACCTTAATTTGCCGGAAACAAATATATGTAGAAAAAGTTTTTGTAACACACAATACCGTTGCCATTTTTCAATGGAGAAGGAATTCATATAGGTATTGGTACTTAATTTTATTCCTTTTTGAAGCGCAATAGGTAAGGACGTAATCTCTTCCTTTTCCGGAACATGATAATACAAGGCATCTATATTCTTCTCAGATATTTCCTTAGTTATAAAAGGTTGTAATATCATATTTCCCCTCCGATTTTAGTACGATTTTTTACATTTCAACTCAAATTTCTCTTTTTGCTTGCAATCTTCCAATCTTATGCTATACTCCTTTTTGTCGCTTATGTCAGTTCTCTCTGACATTCTGATTACATTTCTATGTATCTCGACATATCAGGCGTTTCTTGATGTTTCCCCTGCTTACATTGACAATGAACAGACTACCTACGACAGCGGTACCAAGGTCACTTCCCTTTCCCATATCAAGTACATTTCACTTGACACCTTCCATAAAACAGTACACAATATAACTAACAAATTAGATGCTTGGCTCACTTTCCTAAGTTCTGATGAACCGGAAGATATTGTATCTCTCATCAATGCTTATCCCGAGTTTATGGAGCTTTATCAGGAAATCGCCGCTTTCCGTACAAAACCAAAGGAGTTGATATCTATGTATTCTGAGGCACTTGCAATCGCTGATAGAAATACCGTCA
>CAMBAN010000017.1 GCA_945864145.1 uncultured Lachnospiraceae bacterium
CCCAGCTGTAATACATCCTGCATCTGTAAGATTACTACATCAGCAATGCTGGAAAATTCAACCTGTTCTACTACCTTTTCCTGCTCTTTGCTGCCGCATCCTGTAAATGCCAGTGCCACTGCTGTTAATCCAATTAATAAACCTGCTTTTTTGTTATTCATCTGCAATGTCCCCTATACATAGCAATCGGCTATGTACTCTTTCTTCTAGCCCTTTTTCAATGATAAAACCGTGCGGACAGTTTCGAATTCAAACTCCATGTACGTTACCTTTACAGTTAACTCCGCCAGGCACCCTTGCGGCACATACGAAATCAATCTTAGTGCTGCTGCATTCCTGCCCTGACACGGTTCAAAAGCACGTATTGCGCAAGACCCAAACTTCATCGCCACTTATAAAGGGCAGCTACATAGATAAAAACCCTCTGCCATCCAACACCCCTACTATAGCGGATTGTAGGTAAAAGGCACCGCTAACGCCCCGGCTGCACGGTAATTTGATTGTATCGTGTTTACAGTAATAAGTCAAGTGTATGAATGCGATTCATACAGTTTCTTGCTGTTGAAGAGTTTTTTCCTGTTTTTCTTTCTTATTTCTTTCTCGCAATTCTACAAAAAATTCCTTTAACATCCTGCTGCAGGCTTCATCTAAAACCCCTCTGACCACCTCTACCTGGTGATTAAACTCCGGCATTTCCAAAATATTCAAAATAGAGCCTGCACAGCCTGCTTTTGGATTCATACTTGCCATGACAACTTTTGGTATTCTTGCCTGTACAATCGCTCCTGCACACATCTGACATGGCTCCAATGTCACATATAAAGTACACTCCTCTAATCTCCAGTCACCAATTACTTTACTGGCTTTATTGATAGCAGTAATCTCTGCGTGCGACAACGTATTTTTATCTGTATTTCTGCGATTATATCCTCGTCCAATGATTTTTCCTTCATGGACAATAACACATCCAATTGGTACTTCACCCAATGCATACGCCTTTTTTGCCTGTCTTATGGCCTCTTTCATATATTTTTCATCCTCAGTCATGGGAATTCTTGGCATACTCATCCTCTTTTCTAAGCAACTTGTTGCATTTTTGTCTTGTTCGCGCTATGGTTATAGCATATTATATCATGAATTTCATTCGTGATCGTCATTCGCCGCTCGTTGTGTGAGAGCTCCGCTCTCCCAAGCTCGCTTGCGCTCATTATATCACGAATTTCATAACGAGGTATTCATCAATGATAATTTCAGGTCTTTCCAAAACGACGCTTTTAGATTATCCGGAGCATTTGGCTGCAACTGTTTTTACCGGTGGCTGTAATTTCAGATGTCCCTTTTGTCACAACAGAGATTTGGTTTTTTTAGAAGAAGGTCTGGCAAATGGACACATACGAACCTACTCTGAGGAAGAAATCTTCTCGTTTCTTAAAAAGAGAAGCTCTGTCCTTTCCGCTGTCTGTATCACCGGAGGTGAACCTACCCTACAGCCTGATTTACCGGAATTCATTAAAAAAATAAAGGAGCTTGGCTATTTGGTCAAATTAGATACCAATGGTGCAAATCCGGATGTTTTGAAAAATCTGCTTCAACAGAATCTGCTTGATTATGTAGCTGTAGATATCAAAAACAGTCCTGAAAAATATGCTCGTACCATTGGTATTCCCGATTTTGACCTGACTCCCGTTCAGGAAACGGTACAATGCCTTATAGAACAAACAGGAATTGTTCCCTACGAGTTTCGCACCACTCTCGTAAAAGAGTTACACGAAGAAAACGACATTCATGTCATATGTCATTGGATTAAAGGCTCTCCTGCTTATTTCTTACAATCTTTTACAGACTCCGGCTTTCTTGTTTCTGATGAGTCTTTTCATGCTCATGAGGAAGAAACCTTGAAGAAGTTTTTATCCATCTGCCAAAACTACATTCCTCTTGCTAAGCTCCGAGGTCTGTAACAAAAAAGAACTTTCCTATACGGCAAAAATTGCTTCTACCCTTTTGGGCGAAGCAATTTTTTTACTCCTGTGCGTCTATATACTTCATATAGTTTACAACCATCATAGCGATTTTAAAGGTCATGGCATCCTCAAAAGTCCTAATGTCCAAGCCTGTTGCCTGATGCAGTTTTTCAATTCGATATACTAATGTATTTCGATGTACAAAAAGCTGTCTTGAAGTCTCAGATACATTCAAATTATTATCAAAGAATTTCTGTACAGTAGAAAGTGTTTCCTCGTCAATTTCATCCAAAACATGCTCTCCGAATATTTCATTGATAAAGATACGGCATAAGTTAATAGGAAGCTGGTAAATCAAACGGCCAATACCTAAGGTATTGTATGCAATAATTGATTTTTCTGTATAGAAAATCTTTCCTACATCTAATGCCATCTTTGCTTCCTTATAGGATTTGGAAACTTCCTTTAAGCTTGGCACAACTGTTCCATAAGCTACCTTTGCAACCAGCATTGCTTCGGAGTTTAACATATCTACTATGACCTGTGCTGTATGCTCCACGGCATTTTCACCATCCTCAGGGTAAAGTCCCTTTACAAGGATAATATTTTTCTGTTCTACAGCAGTCAGATAAATATCCTCCTGGTCTTCAAATATATTCTTTAACATTTCCATTGCAATATTATCTTTATCATTCTGCGTTTCAATCAGATATACCACTCTGGGGACATCCATCTCAATATGCAATTTTTTTGCCCTGTTATATACATCTACCAATAACAGGTTGTCTAACAATAAATTCTGGAAGAAATTATTTTTGTCAAAATGCTCTTTATAAGCAACAACAAGATTATGTATTTGGCTGACTGCAATTTTGCCAATCATATAAGCGTCTGTTCCAGAGCCTTTTGCTACCAGAATATAGAGCACTTCTCCTTCTTCGAAAATCTTCAGCATATGATATCCGCCCACAATTTGGCTATCTGCCGGTGAGCTTACAAAGCTCATAATCAATTCCGCAGAAATTGTTTCATTCTCAAAGGTCGTTGCTACAGTAATGCCATCCATATCTATGACACATAAATCAACTTTTGTGATGCTTTTTAATTCATCAATGCTTGTCTGAATAACCTGATTTGTAATCATACTTCAAGTCCTTTCTTTTCCCCTTTAAGTTATGTTATCTACTTATAGTTTATCGAAAAAAATTTTCAGATGCAATCTTTTTATGCTTTCTTTTTCAAAAAGCCATCCTTGCTTATTTCATATAGATGCCTGCTAACTTCATATCTTCATCAAAAGTCAAGGAATACGTTACATCTGTATTCTCATAGGTTACTACCATCTGTACAAAAGCATAGGTTTTGCTACCCTGTGTCATTTCTGACATCTCTATACTTCCATAAGATACAAATGCTCCAAACTCATCTGCCACAGCTGCCTTTGCCTGATTGATAGCCGTATTGGAAAGTGTTGCCTGCATATCCTGTGTCTCATACTCTCTCATAGCAGCATACTCGCCTGCATCAAGTAAGGAAATCATATATTTTGCCTGTTCTTCTACCTGCTCTGCCTGAAAAACAGAACTTTCTGAAATATCTTTAGAGCTGGGCCACATCCTCTGAAACAGACCTATAACAATACCAATGCACACCAACACAATTGTCCACGTAATCAGTCTTTTTTTACCCTTCGTCAACGTTTTTCCACCTTTCTGAAATCATGCATTTTTCTTTCATAAATCATATTATGCAAAAAAGCTCAACCCCTGAATGTATCATTCATTCAGAAATCAAGCTTTCTCTTTACTGCCGGCGACCGGAATCGAACCGGTACGGGAGTATAAGTCCCGCAGGATTTTAAGTCCTGTGCGTCTGCCAGTTCCGCCACGCCGGCATTTCAGCACTATCATAGCATCACTATGATAATGGATGGAGGTGGATTCGAACCACCGAAGCAATTTGCAGCAGATTTACAGTCTGTCCCCTTTGGCCACTCGGGAATCCATCCATGCGGACTTGGTTTATCCAAGTCCTGACAAGTCTTATTTATATCATATCATAAGTTAAAATGCAACCATTTTTTCTATTTTTTCTTGCTTTTTCTAATGCCAAATACTACACCGATTGCAGCCGCAACTACTGCGATAACAGCAAGTATACCTGCAATGACAGGAGCCTTACTCATACCCTTTTGTTGTGTACCATCTGCTGATACTGTATGAGTGCTTGTTGTCTCAACTGTTTTTACAGTCTCATCTCCCTGTACCAGAACATAGCAGGAAATGCCGGAAACTTCTAATTTTCCTTCTGCCTTACCCAGGGAAGCTGTACCTGCTGCTTCACCATTCACACAGATATCCCACTCTCCGGCAGGAAGTGGCAGTTCAATATCCTTTGGATTTGCATTATATACTACTAAAATATTTTCTGCTGTTTCTCCATTTACCTTTCCTTTAATGGTATAGGCTACCACATTATCGTCCAAACCACTCATAAAGGTCAGATTATCCTGAATATCTGTGGTTTCTGTCATACGAAGTGCACCATGAGCCTTTCTAAAAGCAATCAAGCCTCTATAATACTCATAAGTATCTAATACGTTACCCTTATTGTCCCATTTAATGCTGTTTGTGCTGTCCGGAGAAACATAACTGTTTTCCTCAAAGGCACCTTCCTGTGAAGCAGAAGGCTTACTGCGAAGCATTTCCTCTCCTGCTTGGAAAAATGGCACACCCTGAGAAGTCAGCACAATTGCACTGCTGAGCTTGTTCATTTTGATTCTGTCTTCTTCACTGTCATCTGCATTTGAAGTTGCAAGCTTATCCCAAAGTGTCAGATTATCATGGCAGGACGCATAATTGATGCTTTGACCAGGTTTACTTGCCCAACTGCTGCTCTTCTTTTCATTTTTGGAAACAAGAACCTGTGGATGTGCAGTAGCACCGACAACACCAAATTTGATGCTCTCTTCCATACCTTCTTTTCCGCTTACAAATCCCTTATCCAAAGAGTCAAATACATTTCCTTTAATACCATCTCTGATATCATCATTGAAAGCACCAATCGGTGTCACCTGCTTCATGTTGCTCTTTAAAGTCTGTTTTCCTGCGGATAAACTTGATTCTCCGCCTGTCCAGCCCTCACCATAGACCATGATGGATGGGTCGATTTCATCCAAAGCAGCCCTTACTGCATTCATGGTATCGGTATCCAATACTGCCATCAGGTCAAAACGGAAACCATCAATATGATACTCTGTTGCCCAATACACAACAGAATCTACAATATATTTGCGTACCATTGCTCTGTCAGACGCTACTTCATTTCCGCAACCGGAACCATTTGTATAAGAATCTCCGACTTTTCTGTAATAATAGTCAGGTACTGTTTTCTGGAAATTAGAATCTGTAACATTAAAGGTATGATTATAAACAACATCCATGTTTACACGGATACCATTTTCATGCAGAGTCTGAATCAACTGCTTTAACTCTTTCACACGCACTTCCCCATGATATGGGTCTGAGCTGTAAGAGCCCTCCGGTACATTATAGTTTTTTGGGTCATAGCCCCAGTTAAACTGTGCTGTATCCAGCTTTGACTCGTCTACTGTCGCATAATCATAAATCGGCATCAACTGCACATGGGTAACACCAAGCTCTTTGATATGGTCCAGACCTGTAGTAAGTCCGTCACTGTTCTTAGTACCTGTTTCTGTCAATCCAAGATACTTTCCAACCTGTGAAATGCCGGAAGATGCATCAGAAGATAAATCTCTGATATGTAATTCATAAATTATGGCATCTGTGTCACTTTTCTGTTCCGGTCTTACATCCTTGTCAAATCCTTCAGGGTCTGTAGAAGCCAAATCCAAAATCATACCTCTGTTTCCATTGACACCTGCTGTTCTGGCATATAAGTCTACTGCTTCGTTCACTTCATTACCGATTTTGATTTGATAGGTATAATACCTGCCCTGCAAATCACCCTGTTTTTCGCAAGCCCATACACCTTTTTCAAGCTGCTCCATTGGTATTTCTTCAATCAGATTGTCTCCGTCTCCTGCTTCGTAAAGACGTACCTTTACTTCTGTCGCAGTTGGAGCCCATACCTTAAAGCCTGTTTTTTCTTTTGAATATGTTGCACCTAAATCATTACCATCATAAGACAGTTCTTCATCAAAATAGGTCGAACCCAATATTTTACTCATAGAAACCTCTTTTTCTTCATAAATTGCCGAGGTTACAGTATAGGTTTTCGATAAGGTCAGTGCCTCTTCCATAACCAACGTTACCTCTTTTTCCGATACAAGCTGTACCTCACTGACAGGATACTGATTCCCCTCTACATCCGTCACATTAAAATTACACTTTTGTGTCGAAGTTACTTCCTTTGATAATTTCAAATAAATTTCTTTGCTTGAAGCTTCTGAAAACTCTGCTTCTGAAATTACCGGGTTATAGATTACTTCATTCTCCTCATACCACAAAACAGGATTTCCTTCCACAATGTACACATCCATTTTATCATCAGTTGCCATGGATAAGTCAACTGTATATTCGATTGTATCATCTGCCTTATCATTTTCCACAATTTTTACACTTGCTGTTCCATTTGCTGCTTCTACAGCATCCTTTGTAAAGCCAATCTGGAAATCAGCTCCAAAGCTGTCCTTTTGTGCCATTGGATAGTTTCCTCCAATCTGGTCACCGAGGCTTGCATATGCATAAATTGTCTTTTCATCATAGCTTTGTGAAAAATTGTAATAGTGTACATCCAGCTTAAAAGCATCTTCCTTCTCATACACACCAAGACGCTCTTTCTCCAAAGCAGTAAAATCAAAGCTTTCTGCTCCATCCGGTGCTTCTGTTGCAAACTCTGCTTCTCCGCTTGTAATCCAAACTTCTGTTACATCCTCTGTTGTGGAAATAAATCTATCCTCTGAAACATCTTTTTCTTCCCAGTTTCCACGACGCACAATAAACCCTACCTTAGAGGGCGTACGGTTTGTCTGATAAACAGCAATTTTACCAAAGTCGTCCTCCTGGGTAAACTCAACAGACTGTCCATCACGACCATCCTCCCACAGCCATAAATTCCAGCCTTCATAGTCATCGGCAGCTCTCCCTCCGTAATGCACGATGACAGTTTTTCCTGCTGCCTGCACCTGTAATGCTGGAATAAATGTAGCAAAAACTGTCACAAAAACCATTACAAGGCTAAGACACCAGGCACTCACTCTTCTACTCATTCTCTTTTCCTCCTATATATTAATTACCCCGGTTTGCCTGTCCGGCATAAGTGCATTATAACAACCTATTTTTATAAAGTCTATATAAAATTTCGTTTTTTTTCGCTTTTTCTGTTATTTTGATAAGATAAAAAAGAAGGAGTACCTTGTTTTAATACAAGATACTCCCTCCGTTTATTTGTCATAGTGGTTATTAAAAAATACCAGATTTACTATTTTGCATTTGCCGGTTCGATATTAATTGCTTTTCCTTTGATTTTTACATTCTTCATAGCTTTCATAACAGCCATGGCATTTTCTTTTGGAACCTCTACAAAGGTATATTTATCATATAAATCAATAGCTCCGACTAACTTACCGGGGATATTGGCTTCTCCTGCAATCGCGCCTAAAATATCCTTTGCCCTTACTTTTTGTGCCTTTCCAATATTAATGAAAAGTCTTGCCATGCCTTCCTCTTCTGCCCCTGTATTATCAAAGTCAAATCCGCCATCAGAACTGTTTTTCTCCTCTTCAGGCTGTTCATTTTGTCCTAAATGCAGCTTTAAAAAAGCAGCAGCAATATCCATTGCTGTATAATCAGCATCATTAATCTGTTTTTCAATCAGATTAATCATGGAAGTTAAATCTTCTTCTTCAATAATGGTTGCCACTTTATCCATGACCTTTTCCATTTTCATCTGATTTACATCATTTAAAGTAGGAATAGGCATAACAGGAATCTTAGTTTTGCAATAGCGCATAATATCCTTCAGCTTGTATACTTCCTTGCCTTTCACAAAGGTAAAGGAACGACCGGTTCTGCCGGCACGACCGGTTCTGCCAATACGATGTACATAATATTCTTCATCCTGAGGAATATCATAATTAAACACTGCTTCTACATCATCTACATCAATACCTCGTGCAGCAACATCTGTTGCAATCAGGATATCTGTTTTTCCATTTCTAAAGCTCTTCATAACACGGTCTCTTTGTGCCTGGCTCATATCTCCATGTAAGCCTTCTGCAAAATAGCCTCTGCCTTTTAAAACCTCTGCTAAATCATCTACCATTCTTTTGGTATTGCAAAAAACAAGGGAAAGCTTTGGCTCATAAAAATCCAATAACCTGGTTAAAACCTCTACCTTATCCTTACGCTTTACATCAAGATAATACTGTTCGATTTTCGGTACCGTCAGTTCCTTTTTTACTACCTTAATCATCTTGGCATCCGGCTTCTGATAGTTTTTCGTAATATCAAGAATTGGCTTTGGCATAGTCGCTGAGAAGAGAATTGTCTGTAAATCTTCATTGTGAATATACTGAAGCACCGTCTCAATATCTTCACGAAATCCCATATTCAACATTTCATCTGCTTCATCCAGAACAATGGTATTCACATGGTCGCAGCGAATTGTTTTTCTTCTTAAATGATCCATGACACGACCCGGTGTACCAATAATAATCTGTGTACCCTTTAATGCGCGAATCTGTTTGCTGATATCCTGTCCACCGTAAATAGGAAGAACCTTTATTCCATGCATAAACTTTGCAAGATTTCTGATTTCCTCTGCTGCCTGTACTGCAAGCTCCCTTGTCGGACATAAAATCAACGCCTGCGGGTGCTTAATGTCTTTATTACGATTGACCTTTTCCAGCACCGGAATACCAAAGGCTGCTGTTTTTCCGGTTCCAGTCTGGGCCTGACCAATCACATCATAACCTTCCATTGCTACCGGAATGGCCTGTGCCTGAATAGGAGATGCCTCTTCAAAACCCATTTCCTTAATACCTCTAAGCACCTCACTGCACAAATTTAACTCATCAAATTTTACTACTTGCATATTTTTCCTTTCATCTATTACATAAAAAACAGTTTGCTCAGCAGCAAACTCTTGGTTCAACTACATACGAGCAATTTCCTATTACATAAAAAAAACGCATGCATAGTTACAAGCATGCGCTCAAAACACTGTTCTCCATTATATTAAATCCGACTCAAAAAGTCAACTTTCTTTTAGAAATCTTTCAATGGCATCTATCGTTGCTTTGGTATTATTGTAGCTCGCCGCATAAGTACACCAGCCAAACTGTTCTCTTGGTACATGCAGATTTTTTTCTACATCTTCTATGAATAAAATCTGACTGCCCTTTAAACCACAATCTCTTTCTACTATTTGATATACCTCAGGCTGAGGCTTTAAATAGCCCATCTCGTAAGAAAGCCACTTATAATCAAAATGGTCCCAGCCAAGCTGTCTGTTTTGTCTTCCTGAATCTAGCACAGACAGATTGGATAAAATTCCTAACTTACATCTATCCTTCAAACTGATTAAATATCTGACCAGTTCTCTGTCATAAGGCATATCTGATGTTATCTGTGTATAGGTATCAAAAAAATCTGTATAGATATGAGGAGAAGTCTCAATTGAAAACACCTCAAACATCTTATCCAGATATGGCTTAATATCCTTCGTCATGCCAATGCGTTCTAACTCTATTCCCTGTTCTGCTAAAGCACTCTTTAATATTTCCTGATAATTAGATGGAATTGGTTTTGTACTAAACTGATCAATAACACGCTTCAAAACGTAATGAAACACATACTGCTCTTCACTATGATTTTCAATAACACCGCCCCAGTCAGTAATCACAATTTTTTCCTGTTTCATAAAAAATTCTCCTTATCCTTCCCACATTATGAAAACTTGTTTTCATTGTAATCGCATTCTGCTCTTTTTTCAACAGTCATAAAATTCAATCTGTCCATACAAAGTAAAAAAGACAGCCATTCGGACTGTCTCTTTTAGAGAAGGTATTTCTTTCTTATGGGGTATAGCAAAAAACTATATAATATATTGGGGGGGTTACAAGTATGTATTATAGCAGACTCACATGATTTATCCATACCCAGATTAAACAAATATCACAAAATGTTTCTTATATTTTTGTTGCTTTTTCACAAAACTCGTCTAAAATACCTGTTTTATGTAAAAAAAAGAAGAAAACAGGAGCCCAATATCATTCCTGTATTGGACTCCTGTTTATCTATTTACGCAAAAAGTGCTTCGAACTCTTCACGTCCAATCTTTTCCTTTTCCAAGAGAAGCTTTGCACAAGCATGTAGAACGTCTTCATGCTGCATGATGATGTTCTTTGCCTTTGTATAGCAATCATCAATAATGCTCTTAACCTCTTTATCAATTTCATTGGCAACTGCCTCTGAATGACTTCTGGTATGTGCCAAATCTCTTCCGATAAATACCTCGTTGTCATTTTCATCATAATTGATAACACCAATATTAGAAGAGAAACCATATTTGGTAACCATTGCTCTTGCTACCTTAGTTGCCTTTTTGATGTCACTGGAAGCACCTGTTGTAACATCATCAAAAATGATTTCCTCAGCAATACGACCACCAAGCGATACCATGATATCCTGAAGCATCTTGCCTCTGGTATTGAACATCTCATCTTTTTCCGGTAACGGCATCGTATATCCTGCTGCTCCAAGACCTGTCGGAATAATCGAAACAGTATAAACAGGTCCTACATCAGGCAATACATGGAATAAAATCGCATGTCCTGCTTCATGGTAGGCTGTAATCCTCTTTTCTTCATCAGAAATAATACGGCTCTTCTTTTCAGCACCGATACCTACTTTAATAAATGCTTTTTTAATATCTTCCTGTACAATAAAGCCTCTATTATCCTTTGCTGCATGAATAGCGGATTCGTTTAAAAGGTTTTCCAAATCTGCACCTGTAAAGCCTGCTGTTGTCTGCGCAACCTGCTTCAAATCCACATCCTCAGATAATGGCTTATTCTTTGCATGTACATTTAAGATTTCCTCTCTGCCACCAACATCCGGTGTTTGTACACTGATTTTTCTGTCGAATCGACCCGGTCGTAAAATAGCAGGATCTAAAATATCTACACGGTTTGTGGCTGCCATAACGATGATACCCTCGTTTGTACCAAAACCGTCCATTTCTACCAATAACTGATTCAATGTCTGCTCACGTTCATCATGACCGCCGCCCATACCGGTTCCTCGGCGTCTTGCCACCGCATCAATCTCATCAATAAAAACGATACAAGGTGCGTTTTTCTTTGCATCCGCAAATAAATCACGTACACGGGAAGCACCGACACCAACGAACATCTCTACGAAGTCAGAACCTGAAATAGAGAAAAACGGTACCTTTGCTTCTCCTGCAATTGCCTTTGCCAGTAAGGTTTTACCAGTACCTGGCGCACCCTCTAATAAAACACCCTTCGGGATTCTTGCACCGACCCTTGTATATTTTCCCGGGTCTTTTAAGAAATCTACGATTTCTTCCAAATCCTCTTTTTCTTCACGCAGTCCGGCTACATCCTTTAACGTAACCTCACCGCCTGTAGAAAGTCTTGCGCGGCTCTTTCCAAAGTTCATCATCTTGCCGCCGCCACTATTGCTGGCATTTTGTGCATTCATCATGGCAAACATGAATACACCAAAAATAACGATTAACAGAATCGGCAGCATATCTGATAAGAACCAGTTTTCCTGTGGAACATCATCCAATATCGGATCAATGTTGTACTTAGCTACCAACTCTTGAATTTCCACTACATCAGATACATTTAGTATCTTTACTTGATTTCCTGTTAAATATACATCCACAGTACCTGTTGGAACCTGTGTGTTTGGATGTATTTCTACACTTAAAACTTCCCCTGCCTCTAATTGCGAGATGAATTCACCCTTTGTATAGGAATCCCCTTTCTCCTGAATGGTACTGATCCATACCGTAATCAACAGAAGAATCGCAATGATGATAAAATAAATGTTGATTCCCTTTGCGTTCTTACCCAATTTTTATCTCCTTCTTTATATACCCTTAATTTATCTTAATCGAACTCTACCACACCAATATATGGCAGGTTACGATATCTCTGATCATAATCAAGACCATAACCGACTACAAATTCATCCGGAATTTGGAAGCCTGTATAGTCTACCTTGACATCCATCACACGTCTTTCCGGTTTGTCAAGTAACGTACAAAGTGCCAATGACTTTGGTCCTCTTTGCTGCAATAAATCAAGCAGATAGCTCAAGGTACGTCCTGAGTCTACAATATCCTCTACGACAATGACGTCTTTATCCTTAATAGAATCATCTAAATCCTTTACAATTTTTACAATACCACTAGACTTTGTATCTCCTCCATAACTTGAAACTGACATAAAATCAAGAGATACTGGCACTGTAATTCTTTTTGCCAGCTCACACAAAAAGAAGCTTCCGCCCTTTAATACACAAATCAAATGTACCTGCCTGCCTGCATAATCTTTACTGATACGCTGTCCGATTTCATTGATTTTTGCATCGACTTCCTCTTCGGTCAACATGACTCTTACATGCTCAGCCATTTTCGACTCCTCCTCTGTATATCCATTCTATAATATATTTTGTATCCTTACCGACCTTATAGTAGCTGCTGATTCGACTGCCGACAATCCACAGCACATGACTCTTTTCTGTCACCAGATACATCCGGTCGCGTAAATCCTTTGGCACTTTTTCATCTACAAAAAAGCTTTTTAGTGATTTATGCTGACCCATTTCATTTATCGTAAAATAATCACCTGCTTTTCGATTTCTTACGACAATATTATCTTTTATTTTATCATAATCGAGCCATTTCGTATATGGGTTTGTAGGAATATTTTTCTCTATTATTTCCTGTTCAGCAGGAAAAATTTTGCAAAATAATTCTTCTCTGTCTGACAGGGTAATACAAATGCTTTCTCCTTTTTCCATTTTCTCTTTGTCTTCTTTTGAAAACATATAAAAAAATTCTTCTGGTGTTTCCTTTCTTTGATAAAGACAAATCCCATCATATTCTCTTTTGGCTTCCACACCATAAGGCAAGTCTAATACTCTGCCACACTGTTTTTCGAAAAGTGCCTGTAAATCTTTTACATGCACAGAGCCTATATCTTTTTTACTTCCACACAGCTTTTCCAGCACTCGTTGCAGTACATACGGCTGTAACGTTTTTGATACTTTTTCGAAATCATGAATGTGATATTGTTCCTTTATTACTGTGACACAGCTGTCATAAAATTCATCTGTCAGCTCTGTTATCAATGTATTTGCTTCTTGCAGACGTTCACAGGCTTCTGCAATATGCCTTGTGGCATTTTTACTGATTTCCTCCTCCACATATGGCAATATATGATGGCGAATTTTGTTTCTTGTATAATTATCTTCAAAATTTGTTTTATCTATACAATAGGCTATCTGCTTTTTCTTTAAATAATCCTCGATTTCTGACCTGTTTAAACATAAAATCGGTCTGACAACATTATCTCTTACAGGCTTTATCCCCGTTAATCCCTGCAGTCCGCTGCCCCGAAACAAATGAAACAAAAAGGTCTCGCTGCAATCATTTTGATTATGTGCAATGGCTATTTTCCCATTTTTTCCATCCCCATACGTCGCCAGTACCTGATAAAAGGCTTCATATCTTACCTTTCTTCCTGCTTCTTCTGTAGACAGATGCTCCCTTTTTGCCAGCTCCTCTACCTCTTTTTCCACTAAAGTATAAGGTAAGTGATATTTTTTGCACAAACCTTCCACATAAGCCGCATCCTCACCAGCCTCTTGTCTCATCTTATGATTGATATGTACTACATGGATTGTCATAGGGATACGTTTCTTTATTTCTAACAGCATACAAAGAAGGCAGACGGAATCCGCTCCACCGGATACACCTGCCACTACATAATCGTTTTCTTCAAACATATGATTTTTTTGCACATATTGCCAAACTTTATTTATCATTTGCCACTCCCTGTCAGGTCCAGACCCCTACTGCCATTACTGTCATATCATCTAAAACCTGTCCACCCTGACAATTTTTTGCATATTGCAGTATATATTCACATAATTCCTTGGGATTAGTAGTCGAAAAGCTGCCAATCACATCTCTAATCCTATTATACCCGTTTCTACAGTCAAAGCAATCTGTTACACCATCTGACAGCATGACAATCATATCCTGATCCATCAACTGGATGGATTGCGTCATAGGACTTAATCCGGAAAAGCTGCCAAGAGGCAACGCATCACAGGTAATCTCCTGTACTTTATTTCCTCTTTTACAATAGCTTGAAGCTGCACCTGCTTTCAAAAATTCTGCCTCACCTGTATGTAAATGTATGGTACACAAATCAAGGGTAGTCAGCTCTGTTATTTCTGTTCTTGCTGCCAGTGCTGCATTCACCATATGGAATGCCTTTTCCTCTGTAAAGCCTGCCTCCAAAAAGCGTTCCATAAACTCTAATACTGCCTGGCTGTCACAGTATGCTTTCCTGCCACTGCCACAACCATCAGAAATCATGTAAGTCATATTACCATCTGTGTATTCGTCAATGGAATAATTGTCTCCCGAAAGTTCTTCTCCATCCTTTGTTCTTCTGGCGATGGCATGCATAATAGAATACCTGGGCTCATCCTGGAACAAAAAAGTCCCAAAACCCTTTTTTAAAAAGTGCTCGCTTTCCATACACGGAACCAGCCTTCTGTCAAAAAACACAGATAACAAGTCAGCGATATCCTTTGTCGTATACTGTCTTTTCCCCATACCTCTTGCCACGATACGCAGTCTCCGTTGTGCATCCGGTGTATTGATATAAAGCATTTCCTTTACAAGAATTCCTTGTTTTTTCAGATATTGTATCAACAGCTTTCGTTTATGATTTGTTGGTATGCTGACCTGCAACATAGTATCTGCCACATCACATACTGCACCGGAGATTTCCTGTAGCTGTTTTGAGAAAATTCGTTTTTCTTCCTCCAGTCTTCTTTTCAACAGATAATCCTTTCTGTTTTCAAAGTGAAACTGTTTTTTTGCATCCTCTTCATACATGCGTGCAAGTTCGATATAACTGGCTGACAAACAATGCAGCTTTCGTTTACTTTCCTCCTGGAATAGTGGCTCGTCCAAATGCATTCTATTTTTTTGTGTTAACATATATGACATAGGTGTCACCCTCCCCATTTTGTTTATTTCAAAAGTATAAGAGGACGGGTGATATTTTTTTGTCAAAACAATGAAAGACCAACTGTTTTTTTATTGACAAAAAACTGCATCCAGTTTACAGAAGGTAAATGGGTGCAGTTTAATTTTCATCTTTAAAAATAATTTCGTTTTCATATACTAAACCAAGCTTATCTTTCGCAACCTCTTCTGCATATTTTTTAGTTTTTGTATAGGTTGCAAGCTCCTTGAGTTCCTCAGTACGCTGCATTTCCTGATCAATGAGTATTTGCAGCTCCTGCTCACGCATCATATATTTTTCCTGTTTCTGTTTCAGGGTATGGCTATTAACACCAACTACCACAATCATCATGAAAATAGAGAGACAGGCGATTGACATGCCAAGCTTTGTTTCATTTTTTCTTCTTCGAAACTTTGGCTTGCTTTTTCTTTTCCTTGCGTGCGTTTGCATGTGCCTCCCCCTTTCTCTTCCATGATAAAATACACTTTCCTAGTTTCATTTTAAAATGAAACGCATACCTCGTCAACCTCTTTTTCACCCAGCTACAAGGATACATAATAAACCTGATAAGCCTGCACATCAGCTTTGTGTAGCACCTTCCCAAAGTCTCAAAATAGAGAAATATCCCTATTGCACATCCCAGAACCATATAGAATCTAAGTATCCCATTGTTTCCATAAAACAGCAAAAAAAAGCTGATAAAAAAGCATATCACGAGGTAAAAAAAATCCTCGATATAAATCAATATCTTCGCATGTTTTTTCAGCCTACGATAAACCAAAAGCTGGTCATATAAAAAAGAAAATCCTGCTCCCGTTCCAAGGGCATAAACCAAAAGCATCCATTCTCTTGTCAGTTCCTCATACATCAGCGAAACATCCTTGACAACAAATTTTCTCCCTTTTGCGCAAGTGTTGTATGCTTCGTATAAACAAAAGACTGAAAGGTGCCCTCTAAGTCCAACTCTCCCTGCTCAATGCTTAATCTATTGACATGCAGGTTTTCTCCCTTAATTGTGAGTATGCTGTCCTCTGTTATCACAACAACCTCTTTTGGTTCGTAGGAGCGTACATCCTGCACCCCTGTTATCTGACATTCATGTCGGTTTTTCATCTGAAGATCGTGTGACATTTTTTTTGCATTTGCAACTTGTCTTGCATCCAATCGCGAGCCTGCCTTTCCTTCAGCCCAATAGGCAAATGTCTACTTTCTATTCAATATATGCTCGCCCTTTTCAAATCATTACAAGTATTTGAATAATTCCTTTGCTTCATCCTTTTTAACAGTTTCCTGTACATCCAGGACTTCTACCTTGACATCCTTATTACCAAACTGAATCGTCAGCACATCTCCGACCTTTACATTCGCAGATGCTTTTGCAGGTTTGTCATTGATAAGAACTCGTCCTGCATCACAGGCTTCATTTGCCACTGTTCTTCGCTTGATTAATCTGGATACCTTTAAAAATTTATCTAATCTCATAGCTTTCTCCTATATATAGAACAAAGAGTTTCGCTTGCGAAACTCTCGTGCCGAGCGCGGTCGTTTACGACTCTCTTCCTCTTCGTGCGAGTGCGCATCCTGCCGGAGGCTTTTCATCGTATAGGAAAGAAATTGCCTATACGATGAAAAAGACAACTGACATTCATCAGTTGTCTTAAGCATCTGTATTAACAATTATTTGTTAACTTCGTCCTTTAATGCCTTACCAGCTTTGAACTTTGGAGCCTTAGCTGCTGCAATCTTCATTGTAGCACCTGTCTGAGGATTTCTTCCTTCTCTTGCTGCTCTCTCTGATACTTCAAATGTACCGAAGCCAACTAACTGAATCTTTCCGCCCTTTGCTAATTCCTTTGTAACAACCTCTGTAAATGCTGTTAATGCTTTCTCTGCATCCTTCTTTGTCATATCAGCCTGTTCAGCCATTGCTGCTACTAATTCTGTTTTGTTCATTTTGAACTCCTCCTCTTATTTCATTGTCTCATCCGGACGCTTACAACCGTATGGTAACGCCCTTATTCTCATAAATGAACGATGTCTTACACAATCGGAACATCTATACTATTTATATTCGATATACATAACTTTGTCAAGGTAAAATCCCAAAAAACTGCGGTTTTATCAAGTTTTCCAAGGCTTTTTTGTGAAAAAAGACGAATTCTATGTTACCCTGATGTCAGTTTGTCCTTCCATACTTATTTCTTACAAAAAGCTGTACTTCATAAGGCTTTAGGAAATCCTGTTTTTCACCCTCCAGCATTTTGTAATTTCCATATAAATGGTATACTTTTTCTTCCTCTGTATGATTAATAACAAAGAGCCAGCATTGTCCTGCATTTTCTCGTGTCATCATTTCCACACCCTCCGGTGCAGAGCCTAATTTGGTAAGTTCACATTCCTTAGCCAGATACTCTGTCAAATCTGATACCAGCTCTTTTGATGGCTCTGTACCAACATACCATACCTTACCTTTTTCATATCCATTTTCTGTAATAGCCGGCGTGCCCTTATAAAAGCTTGTCCCATATTCACCAATGGCTTTTGCACCCTTTAAGGTAATGATGTCTGCCCACTTTTCTACCGGATACTCATTTTTCCCAAACAAAACAGAGCCCTCTTTTTCAAACAGACAGTCGTAATCTGCCACTTCTATACCGCAGATATCTCCCAATTTGCCCGGCAGTTCCCGGTCAATCATGCACAAATTATGCTCATCCTTTACCCCTGTTCTCATCGTGAGCACCAAATGTCCTCCCTGCGCCACATAATCCATATAATGTTGCTCAAGCTCTGGGTTCATCAAATACTGTAAAGGTGCTACCACCAGTTTATAGCCGGATAGGTCATCCATGCCCTGTACAAAATCTACCGGTATTTTCTTTTCATAAAAGCCTCTGTAATAAATCTGCAGTTCTTCTACATAATGCAAATCCGGATGATTGGGTTGGATATCTAATGCATAATTTTGTCGGAAGGAATGAACAATTGCCACCTCCGGTGCAGGCATACTTCCCTGCATTTCATCCATATGCGGGGTAAAGGTATGAATGAGCTTCTTCGCCTCCTCATAAGTTCTGCCCGGTCTGCCACTATGTCCTAAAATGCCATGCCAATACTGCTCTGTACCCATCGCACAGGCTCTCCAGCGGAAAAATACCACACAATCTGCACCATGCGCAACGCTTTGCATGGCCCATGCTGACATTTGTCCCGGGTCTACTGCCCGTCCCATGGTACCCCAGCCTGCAATGCCCGCCTGCTGCTCCATGACCCAATATGGCTGCTTTTTGTATCCTCTTACCACATCCTGACAGGATGCCATTTCATAATCAGGCTGATGTGGCTGCTTCTGCCAGTTTCCTGCCGGATAGATATCATTGGAAACAAAATCTAAAAGCTCTCCTAAATCGTAATAATTTACTTTATTGTCAAAGCACATGTAATTATGTGTAATAAAATGGTTTGGGCAATTTTCTCTGATAATATCTGCCTGCCATTTTGCAAAATCTACTATCAAATCAGAGCAAAAGCATTTCCAGTCTAACATCGCTGACGGATTTTCTCCCACTGCGGTAATAAGCGGTGTGCCAATTTGTGAAAAGCTGTTATAGCCTTGGCTCCAGAAGGCTGTTCCCCATGCTTCGTTTAACATTTCAATATTGCCATATTTTTTCTCCAGCCACTCCTGATATCTTTTTTTGCAGGAATTGCACATGCATAAATCTCCATGGGAATTTCCAAGCTCATTGTCAATCTGCCATCCTATCACTCCCGGATTCTCTGCAAATCTTTGTGACATAGCTGTCACAAATCTGCGAATATGCTCTCTGTATGCAGAATTTGACTGGCAGTCATGATGTCTACCGCCAAAATGTCTCACTCTGCCCTGCATATCTATCGGCAATATCTCCGGATTTTCTTCTATTATCCATGCAGGCGGAGCTGCTGTCGGCGTACCAAGCACTGTTTTAATACCATAACTGTCTAACAGTGCAACCGCTTCCTCTAGCCATTCAAAATGAAACTCTCCTTTCTTTGGCTCCATCTTAAACCAGGAAAACTCTGCCATCCTTACTACCTGCACACCCATTTCCTGCATGAGTTTTGCGTCTGTCTCCCATCTGTCTTTATCCCAATGCTCCGGGTAATAATCTACCCCAAAATGTATACCCACTCTGTTTTCTCCTCCATTATTCTTCAAATAATAACTCTCTATTTCTTATTGTCTTACTTTTTTCCACAATACACAATACCAATTTCATACAAACTCTTTGCATTTACTACCTTGTTTGAATGTACTACCTCTCTGCTGTCTATTTTGCAGTTGTGTGTTATAATGAAAAAAACAGATAAGTTAACTACAAACCTGCTTTAAGGAGGCGTCATGAAAAAGGAAGGATATTATTCATCAGGAGAATTTGCAAAAATGGCGCATATTACCAAAAAAACTTTAAGGTACTATGACGAACATCATATTTTGAAACCATCCTTTTTAACAGAGTCCGGCGCACGCTTTTACTCTGATGAGGATTTTGCGAGATTACAGCAAATTTTGCTGTTAAAATATTTAGGTTTTTCCTTAGATGATATTCGTGAAATGACGATTAGCGATTCAGACTATCACTTTATGACTGACTCTTTAAATCTGCAGCTAAAGCTCGTACAGGATAGAATTGAACAGCTACAGATTGTAGAGAATGCCATTAAGGATACTGCCAAAGCGATTGCCGAGGAGCACACCATTGACTGGAATCAAATGCTTAACCTTATCCATTTAACGGGTATGGAAAAGAGTTTGAAAAACCAGTATCAGAATGCCTCTAATATTTCTGCAAGAATTAATCTGCACAGCGTTTATTCTGCTAATAAGCAGGGATGGTTTCCCTGGCTATTTGAGCAATGTCAGTTAAAGCCCAGTATGCAGATTTTAGAAATAGGCTGTGGGGATGGTTCTCTCTGGTTAGAAAATAGCACCCGTATTCCTTCTGACATTTCTGTCACATTGACAGACGTGTCAGGTGGTATGCTACGTGATGCAAGACGTGCCATCACCGGTACACTGCACAATGAAGATACACGTTTTCAGTTTCGTGTTGTAGATGCGCAAAAAATTCCTTTTGCTGATGAAAGCTTTGATTTGGTTATTGCAAATCATGTGCTGTTTTATTGTGAAAATCTGGACTATGTCTGCGAAGAGGTTTCCAGAGTGCTCAAAAAAGACGGTGTCTTTTTATGCAGCACTTATGGGCAAAATCATATGAAAGAAATCAGCCAGCTGGTAGCTGATTTCGATGACCGTATTGTATTATCTGCTGAAAAGCTTTATGACCGTTTTGGAAAAGAGAATGGAGAGCAGCTGTTATCCAGGTATTTTTCAGATATTTCCTGGATATCCTATGACGACCATTTAAATGTTACTGAGCCTGAGCCTTTGATTTCCTATGTACTTTCCTGTCACGGAAATCAAAATCAATACATCATTGACCACTATAAGGATTTCCGTTCCTTTGTCAAAAAGAAAACAGAAAAAGGCTTTTATATCACAAAAGACGCCGGCATATTCAGAACAAAAAAAGAGATGTGCTAATTTTCACATCTCTTTTTATAATCCATCTTAAAATTTAAAGGTATCCTTTAAGCCGACCCATTTCTGGTCCTTGTCACTTAAATTTAATGCTGTGCCATCTTCTAAAGCATAGCCTTCGCCTGATGCAGTGCCTTTATACTCTCCTACAAGTTGTGGCCACTTAATACCGATTTCAGGGTCGTTCCATGCAAGACCGCCTTCATCACCCGGATGATAGAAATCTGTACATTTATAACAGAACTCAGCAAGCTCGGAAAGAACTAAAAATCCATGTGCGAAGCCCTGTGGAATATAGAACTGCTTTTTATTTTCCTCTGTCAGCTCTACGCCAAACCATTTACCGTAAGTTTCAGAATTGCTTCTTAAATCTACCGCTACGTCAAAAACAGAACCCTTTACGACACGTACCAGCTTGCCCTGTGGAAATTCTTTCTGGAAATGTAATCCGCGAAGAACACCCTTTGTAGAGCATGACTGATTATCCTGTACAAATACCATATTCAGTCCTGCTTCTTCCATGTCTTTCTGATTGTAGGTCTCCATAAAGTATCCTCTGGCATCACCATGTACTGCCGGCTCAATCACGCAGAGTCCTTCAATTCCACCTACATTTTTTTCTACCTTAATCTGTCCCATGTATCCTTAACCTCGTCTTTCCAATTACAAAGTTTCAATAATCTCCACTAAATATCTGTGTAGTGCATCCTGCCAGGTAGGAAGTGGTTTGAAACCATTTTCTACTAATTTGCTCTTATCCAAACGGCTGTTAAAAGGTCTTGCTGCCTTAGAAATACCATACTCTGCTGTCGTAACAGGTGCTACAGACAATCTGTCTTCTGCATACTCAGTGTGACCAAGTTCTACAGCCTGCTTAAAAATTTCTTTTGTAAAATCATACCAGCTAATGTAGCCGCCTTCATTGGTTGCATGATAGTAACCGTATTTTTCTGTTTCCACCATATCAATCAGTAATCTTGCAAGGTCAAATGTGTAGGTTGGTGTACCAATCTGGTCACATACCACTGTTAATTTATCATGTGTTTTTCCGACATTCAGCATAGTCTTGATAAAGTTCTTACCGTTTTTACCAAATACCCATGCAATACGTACGATAAAATACTTTTCTAAAGTATTTGCCACAGCAAGTTCTCCGGCAAGCTTTGTAGAACCATACACATTTAATGGCGCGTAGTCCTTGCAATCAGGCTGCCATGGAGTTTCTCCCTGTCCGTCAAATACATAATCGGTACTGATATATACCATTTTTGCATCTAATGCTTTACATACATCAGCAATATTTTGTGTACCTACTGCATTTACCAGGCGTACCTTTTCCTGTTTATCTTCATCTTCTGCAAGATCAACTGCTGTCCATGCTGCACAGTGAATGACAACATCCGGTTTCACATCCTGTAAAACCTTCTCTACAGAAGCCTTATCCGTAATATCCATCGGTCTGTATTCCATAGTACAGACTGGTGTCCCATCCTGAATACCACTATACTCAGGCTGAATATCTGAGCCAATGCCTACATATCCACGACCTGCAAGCTCATTCATGACGTCATGGCCGAGCTGTCCGCCTACACCTGTTACAAATATCTTCATTTCCATATCTCCTTTTTATACTACCGATAAGCAGCGAGTAAATCCTTCGGATTCACTCGCTGTGGCTATCGCCAAATAGTTTTAAACAGAAAAGCAAAATGGAATGTAAACACTCCATTTGCTTTCTATTTAAAACTGCTTATCTGTTTGAGTACATTTTTTCATAATAATTCTGGTATTCGCCGGAAATGATTGTTTCCCACCATTCCTTATTATCTAAGTACCACTGAATTGTCTTCTTGATACCATCTTCAAATTTTGTCTCAGGTAACCATCCAAGTTCATTATGAATTTTTGTAGGGTCGATAGCATAACGCATGTCATGTCCTTTACGGTCTCCCACATGTGTAATTAAGCTTTCCGGCTTTCCTAATTCTTTACAGATAATTTTAACGATTTCAATGTTCTGTTTCTCGTTGTGTCCACCAACATTGTAAACTTCACCAACACGTCCCTTATGGATGATAAGGTCGATAGCTTTACAGTGATCTTCTACATATAACCAGTCACGAACGTTAAGTCCCTCACCATATACAGGAAGTGGTTTATCATTTAATGCATTTGCAATCATTAATGGAATTAACTTCTCCGGGAAGTGATATGGACCATAGTTGTTTGAACAACGGCTGATTGTTACAGGAAGTCCATAGGTTCTATGATAAGCCAATACTAATAAGTCAGCACCAGCCTTTGATGAGCTGTATGGGCTGCTTGTGTGGATTGGTGTTTCCTCTGTAAAGAATAAGTCCGGTCTGTCTAATGGAAGGTCTCCGTAAACTTCGTCTGTTGATACCTGATGATATCTCTGGATACCGTATTTTCTACAAGCATCCATTAATACTGCTGTACCCTTAATATTTGTATCAAGGAATACTTCAGGATTCTCAATGGAACGGTCAACATGACTTTCTGCTGCAAAGTTGACAACCATGTCAGGATGCTCTTCTTCAAATAATTTATATACAGCTTCACGATCTGTGATGCTTTCTTTTACGAAACGGAAATTTGGGTTATCCATTACCGGTGCAAGTGTTGATAAGTTTCCTGCATATGTTAGGCAGTCTAAGCAAACGATACGATAATCAGGATATTTATTTAACATGTGAAAGATAAAGTTACTTCCGATAAATCCGGCTCCGCCTGTTACGATAATTGTCATTTTATTTTCCTCCTACTGACTAATAAAGCTTCTCTATATATTTACCATCAAGAACGTCTTTTAAATACTGTCCATACTGATTTTTCTTTAACACTTCATATACTTCCAAAACGTCTTCCTTGGAAATCCATCCATTTAAATATGCGATTTCTTCAAGGCAGGCAATCTTACGATGCTGATGTGTCTCTACTGTTTTTACAAAGTTTGTTGCATCTACAAGGCTTTCATGTGTACCGGTATCAAGCCAGGTAAAGCCTTGTCCTAAAAGTTCAACATTTAATTCATTATTCTCTAAATAGATTCTGTTCAAATCTGTGATTTCTAATTCACCACGTGCAGATGGCTTTAAGTTCTTTGCATATTCTACTACTTTGTTATCGTAGAAATATAATCCTGTTACGCAGTAATTTGACTTTGGTTTTGCCGGCTTTTCTTCAATGGAAATAGCCTTTCCTGTGTGGTCAAATTCCACGATACCAAATCTTTCAGGGTCATCTACATAGTAACCAAATACAGTTGCACCTTTACCGTTTTCTGCATTCTCTACAGCTGCCTGTAAGCGTTTCTTTAATCCATGACCTGCAAAAATGTTGTCACCAAGTACCATAGCCACTGTATCATTACCAATAAAATCAGCACCTATGATAAATGCCTGTGCAAGTCCATCCGGGCTTGGCTGTACGGCATAAGATAAATTCACACCAAACTGATGTCCATCTTTTAACAGCTCTTTAAATCTTGGTGTATCCTGTGGTGTAGAAATGATTAAAATATCACGAATGCCTGCATTCATTAAAACTGACATTGGATAGTAAATCATTGGTTTATCATAAATAGGAAGTAACTGCTTTGAAGTTACCATGGTAAGTGGATATAAGCGTGTGCCTGAACCACCTGCTAAAATAATACCTTTCATTGTATTTTCCTTTCTTTTCTAAACTGTTTGCTCTCTTAACCGGTTGTTTGATGAGTATAGTATAAAAGGTGCCCTAAGGGCACCTTCAAGTACTTTTTTAAAAAATTTACTTTTTTCTTCTGTTCTTATGATAACGAATGTTTCTTTTTATCTAATACACTAATGTCATTTCCAATCTGTACTTCAATGACATGAAGCTCTGTATCAGCGATAATAGTATGCTTACAACCTGCTGCCATAGTTATGACATCTCCGGCTTTTACCTCTTTTTCCACACCATCTACAATGGTACGACCTTTGCCGGAAATCACAGTCCACACCTCATCACGACGCTGATGACTGTGATAATTCATACTATGCCCCGGATTTAGAGTAATTTTAATCGTCATGCTACCGTTTTCAATATCAATGACACGGAAGCTTCCCCATGATTTTTCTGCAAACATAATCTGCTGATTGATTTCGTCTACATATGGTTTGATATAGCTTGACTGCTCTTTGTCAGATACCAGAATACCCTCCGGTGAAGCAGATACAACAACATCCTTTAATCCCATACATAGCACTGGCACATTCAACTCATTCAATACATGTACATTTGCGCAGTTTTCATTAAAGATAGCTTTTCCGACATTACTGCTTTCCATAGCTTCTGTTAACGTATTCCAGGTACCAAGGTCCTTCCACATACCATGGAAGCGCATGACTTCAATTAATTTTTCATGCTCTACTACTGCATAGTCGAAGCTGATTTTTTTAAGGGATTCATATTTTTGAAATAAATCCTGATAATCTGTAAAATCAATCAATTCATGAGCACGCTTTAATACATAGCCCAGGCGGAATGCAAATACACCACCATTCCATAAAGCACCCTGCTCTATATACTGTTTTGCTACATCCTGCGTCGGTTTTTCCTTAAACATGGATACCTTACTTGTAGCGTCCTTGCTCTCAGGAATAATGTAACCATACTTTTCACTGGGATAGGTTGGCTCAATTCCCATCAAAACCAGGTTGGCATCGCTTACCAAAGCCCTTTTACTCAGTTCTTCAATTGCCTCAAAATATTCATTTTCTACAAATGGGTCTACCGGACAGACTACTACTGCTTCCTCCTCGCTTACCTTTTGCACATCATGCAGATAGGCCGCTGATAAGGCAATTGCCGGAAAAGTATCCCGTCTGCAGGGCTCTACACTGATTCCTACATTCTCACCAAGCTGGTTATGAATAATGGATACCTGTGATTTTGAGGTAGCAATCGTTACGGTTGCCTCCGGATCTACTTCCTTGATTTGCCTGTATACACGCTGTACCATAGACTCATATTTATCTTCACCGGTTTTAAAAATCTTGATGAACTGTTTGGAACGGACATCATTGGACAAAGGCCAAAGACGTTTTCCTGAGCCACCTGATAATAAAACAATATTCATAGTTTTCCCCTTTTATCTTTCTGCTCTCATTGGATTATTTAAGAAATCCTCATAGGAAAGGCGGATACCTTCCTCAAGCTCTGTTTTGTATGTCCAGCCAAGCTTTGCTGCCTTGGAAACATCCAACAGTTTACGTGGTGTTCCGTTTGGCTTGGAAGTATCCCAGAGAATTTCTCCTTCGTAGCCGATAACCTTTGCTACAAGCTCTGTTAATTCCTTGATGGTCAGTTCTTTTCCGGTTCCGGCATTTACCGTTTCATCACCGCTGTAATTATTCATTAAAAATACGCACAAATTAGCCAAATCATCTACATATAAGAACTCACGAAGCGGACTGCCATCTCCCCAACAGGTAACGGATGGTAAGTTCTGCTCCTTTGCTTCATGGAAACGACGAATTAACGCAGGTAATACGTGGCTGTGCGTCGGATGATAATTATCGTTTGGTCCATAAAGATTGGTAGGCATGACAGAAATGTAATCTGTACCATACTGCTTATTTAAAAACTCACAATATTTCAAACCGGAAATCTTTGCAAGTGCATATGCTTCATTTGTTTTTTCCAGTTCAGAAGTCAAAAGACAGCTCTCTGTCATTGGCTGTGGCGCCATACGGGGATAAATGCAGGAAGAACCTAAAAACTCCAGCTTCTTACATCCATTTTGCCATGCTGCATGGATGACATTCATTTCCAGTGTCATGTTGTAATACATAAAATCAGCAAGTGCGCTCTGGTTTGCCACAATTCCACCAACCTTAGCGGCAGCTAAAAATACATATTCCGGCTTTTCTTCCGCAAAAAAAGCTTCTACATCTGCCTGGCGGCATAAATCTAATTCGCTGTGTGTACGTGTAATAATATTGGTATAGCCCTGACGCTCTAATTCTCTAACAATGGCAGAACCAACCATTCCTCTGTGTCCTGCAACATATATCTTTGCATTTTTTTCCATCATGATATTTACATCTCCCTATCTGTTCATGGCAGCTTCGCGCTTTGCAAGTGCCCGGTCATGCTCTGCCATAATGCGTACTAACTCTTCATAGCTTGTTTTCTGTGGATTCCAGCCAAGGACGGTCTTTGCCTTTGTCGGGTCTCCCCAGAGATTATCTACATCTGTCGGACGGAACCACTGTGGATTTACGCATACTAACATTTTACCTGTTTTTGCATCATAACCCTTTTCATCAACGCCTGTTCCTTCCCATCTGATATCAATACCGTTTGCTTTGAAAGCCTTTTCTGTAAAGTCACGTACTGTATGCTGCTCGCCTGTTGCAATAACAAAATCTTCCGGTGTATCATGCTGTAAAATCATCCACATACATTCTACATAATCCTTTGCATAGCCCCAGTCACGTAAAGAATCCATATTTCCAAGCTCCAAGTGGTCCTGAAGTCCCTCTGCAATACGTCCTGCTGCCAAAGTAATCTTACGTGTAACGAAGTTTTCACCACGACGCTCTGATTCATGATTAAATAAGATACCACTTACCGCAAACATACCATATGCTTCACGATATTCCTTGGTAATCCAGAAGCCATACTGTTTTGCTACTGCATATGGACTGTATGGATGGAATGGAGTTGTTTCTCTTTGAGGAACCTCTTCCACCTTTCCGTAAAGCTCTGAAGTAGAAGCCTGATATACCTTTGTTTTCTTTGTCAGTCCTAATATTCTGACTGCCTCCAAAACACGAAGAACGCCTAAAGCGTCTACATCACCTGAATATTCCGGTACATCAAAAGATACCTGTACATGGCTCTGTGCAGCAAGATTATAAATTTCATCCGGCTGTACAAGTCCAACAATACGAATAATAGAAGAAGAATCTGAAAGGTCTCCCTCATGTAAGGTAATTGCATTTTTTGCAATTAAATGGTCAATTCTTGCTGTATTTGAAATAGAAGCACGTCTCACAATGCCATGTACTTCATATCCTTTTTCTAACAAAAACTCTGCTAAAAAGGAACCGTCTTGTCCGGTAATACCTGTAATTAACGCTTTCTTTGCCATAAATAAACCTCCTACAATAAATATAAGCATTTTATTGATTTACATAATTTCTTATTTTTTACCGCTTTTCTACGAATTTTCACGTTTATGATATGCATTTTAATGGATTGCTATCAAAAAAATAAGTGATAATCTTGCATAATAGTAGCACAATATTGACTTTTTGAAAACCTGAAAATAGTCTCAAATTACCATTTCTATTCATACACATTTGTATTGACTTTCGAAAATTGATGTGATACTATCCTATCGTCAGTTAGATGTATCTAACAAAAGTTTTATATGGAGGTCTTTATGAAAAAAAATTTGTTATCAGTTGTACTGTCTCTTGCTACAATAGGAACTTTCCTTACCGGTTGCGGTAGTATATCCAAAAATGATATTCCTGCAGCAACATCTGTCGAAAGCACAGAAACAGAACAAACAACAGAGATTATTTTAGAGAATGAGGAAGAATACCCTATTACCATTTCTCATTATTATGGTGAAACTATCATTGAAAAGAAGCCGGAAAGAATTGTAACACTTGGCTGGGAAAATCAAGATACCCCACTTTCCCTTGGTGTTGCTCCGGTCGGTTGCTCTGCTTCCAACTATGGTCTTTCTACTGAGAACAATCTTCATCCATGGTCTGATAAGGCATTTGCAGCTCTTGGCGTAACAACCCCTAACGTATTTAATGATACAGATGGCTTTGATTACGAAGCAATTTCGGATGCGCAACCGGATGTTATTCTTGCTGCTTATTCAGGTATGACTGAAGAAGAATATCAAAGACTCAGTGAAATTGCACCTGTTGTAGTATTTCAAACTGCTGCCTGGCAGACAACCTGGAGAGAACAGACCCTTTTAAATGCAGAGGGAATGGGTATGGCAGAGGAAGGAAAGGCAAAAGTGGCAGAGGTAGATGCTCTTATTGCTGAAAAGCTCGCCCAGTATCCGACTCTTAGTGGAAAAAACACAGGATTTTTCTGGATTAATGAAACAGATTTGAGCGTATTTTATGCTTACCTTCCTACTGACCCCAGAGCAAATTTCCTACTTGATTTAGGTTTGCAAATACCTCAAAGTATTTTGGATTTGGCACAGGATGACACCGCATTTTCTGTGGCAATCAGCCACGAAAACGCAAATCTTTTAGATGATGTAGATATTATGATTGTATATGGTGACGAAAGTCTTGTGAAAGTGCTTCAGGCAGATCCTCTTATGTCAACCATTCCGGCAGTAGCAAACGGTGCCATTGTACTTATTGATGCAGAAACAGAGCTTGCAGCCGCTACAACCCCTTCCATCCTTTCGATTCCTGCATGCATTGATGATTATCTTGCATTATTAAATGAAGCCAATGAAAAAATTCAGTAACTCTTTTTTATTATTCAGTATTTTAAGCATTTTCCTTTTGCTTTTTTGCATGATTTTATCAGTAAGCTACGGAGCTGTCCCTGTAGCTTACCACAATGTCATAAATGCAATAAAAAACGTTGGATTAGAGGAATATGAAACTCTCGTTGTAGCTACCAGAATACCAAGAGTAGTATTTGGAGTCATTTCAGGTGCTGCTCTAAGTATCTCCGGAGTTATGATGCAGGCTATTACAAGAAATCCGATTGCAGATCCCAGTATATTAGGAGTGAACACAGGTGCTTCTCTTTTCGTTGTTTGTGGAATGGCTTTTTTCCATATTTCATCATCCTATGAATATATCTGGCTTGCATTTATTGGCGCAGCCTTAACAGCTGTTTTAGTCTATGGACTGGCAGCCTGTGGAAATGGTGGCGTTACACCAATGAAGCTTGCTCTCGCGGGAACAGCCACTTCAATTGCGCTACAATCTATGATAAATACAATTATGCTTCCGAATGGTCAGGTAATGGACAGTTTCAGATTTTGGCAGGTTGGAAATATAGGTGCCGCAAGCTGGGATGATATAAAAACAATTCTTCCTTATTTTATGGTTGGATTTGTTCTTTCTATCATAGTCATTCATCCTCTTAATGCAATCGCTTTGGGCGATGAAATGGCTATATCACTAGGTATCAACGTAACTCTTACCAGAGTCCTGGCAGCCTTAGCAGGTGTACTCCTTTGTGCCTCTACAACCGCACTTGCCGGACCAATAGGGTTTGTTGGACTTATGGTCCCACACCTGGTAAGAGCCATTGTTGGTCCTGACTTAAAGAAAGTTATTCCACTTTCGGCACTTTTGGGTGCCTGCTTATTACTTATTGCAGATTTGATTGGAAGAATTTTCGGACGCCCGGGAGAAATTGAATCCGGAATCATTACTGCCTTTCTTGGTGCACCGGTATTTATCCTTATCATTAGAAAGGTAAAGGTGCAGTCACTATGAAATATGAAAAAACAGCTATTTTAGATGGCTATAGAAAAAGAAACAGAAGATACCTTCTTGTCTGCGGTGCAATGGGGTTCATAATTCTCGGTCTTGCAATATTTGAAATGGTTTATGGAAATACTGTTTATCCTATTTCCACCGTTATAAAAGCCTTAATGGGGGAAAACATAAAAGGAGCAAGCTATACCATTGTTTCAATAAGATTACCCAGAATGTCAGGTGGACTTCTCTGTGGTTTTGCTTTTGGTATGGCTGGGAATATATTCCAAAAACTTCTTCGTAACCCTCTGGCAAGTCCGGATATTATTGGTGTTACAAGTGGAAGCAGCGTTGCTGCAGTTTATTGTATCCTTGTTCTTCATTTAAGCGGAAGTATTGTATCCATTATAGCAATGCTTAGTGGTTTACTGGTTTCAGCAATCATTTATTGGCTGGCACAAAGTGGACCATATGGATTTTCCAATAGCAGACTCATACTTACCGGAATCGGTGCACAGGCTTTTTTAAATGCCCTGGTATCATGGCTGCTTTTAAAAGCAGCTCAATATGATGTGCCAAATGCATTAAGATGGCTGAGTGGAAGCTTGAACAATGTAAACTTATCTGAAATTCCAAGACTTCTGTTCGTAACAGCTACCGTCAGTCTTTTTCTTAGTGTATTTTACAAACACCTGGAAATTATAGAGCTTGGAGAGCATCACGCTATTACACTAGGATTAAATAAAAATGCTATCAGAATTACTTTCATCCTGGGAGCACTTATACTGATTGCCTTTGCTACTTCTATTTCCGGTCCTATTGCATCTGTTGCCTTTTTATCCGGTCCCATTGCAAATAAACTGGCTGGCGAGGGAAAAAGTAATATGCTTTCCTCCGGACTTACCGGTTCCATTCTTGTCATGGCATCAGATATGGCAGCTCAGTATGCTTTTCCAGCCCGCTATCCTGTAGGCGTTCTCACAGGTATACTTGGTGCACCTTATCTTATTTATTTGTTATTATCTTATAATCGAAAGGGGGTACAATAATGGCAACCATTTCAACATTAGAAGTAACTGGACTTACAAGCGGATATCATCATAATCCAATCGTAAAGGAAGTATCTGCAGTCATTCCAAAAAATAAAATCAGCGTGATTATCGGTGCAAACGGATGTGGAAAATCAACTCTGCTAAAAAGTATGGCAAGACTTCTCACACCAAATTCCGGAGCCGTTCTTTTGAACGGGAAAAAAATCCAAGAAGAAAGTTCAAAGCATGTCGCAAAAAAACTGGGATTATTACCACAGACACCTATCGTTCCAGATGGCATTAAGGTATCTGACCTTATCGCCAGAGGGCGATTTCCCTATCGAAAGTTCATGCAGAACTTATCTGCGGATGACTATAAAGCAATCGAAGAATCAATGTCTATGATGGGAATTCTTGATTTAGCCGATAAGCCTGTAGATGAATTATCAGGTGGTCAGCGGCAAAGAGTGTGGATTGCCCTTGCTTTAGCCCAGGAAACTGACATTCTTCTCCTGGACGAGCCTATCACTTATTTAGATATTTCCTATCAAATAGAAATACTTGATCTTTTAGTAGAATTAAATAAGAAAAAAGGCACCACTATTTGCATGGTGCTTCATGATATAAATCTTGCCGTGAGATACGCCGACTACCTTTTTGCCATGAAAAAAGGGAAGCTTATAAAAGAAGGAAAACCCTCAGAAATCATTTCTTCCAAGCTTTTAGAGGAAGTTTTTGGTCTGAAGAGCACTATTATAAATGACCCGGTTTCAAATACGCCACTCATTATTCCAATAGGAAAACATTTAGCCGCTTCTTCTTTATGAAGAGCGGCTTTTCTCTTCTTATTTACAACAGCGTATTCTCACAATACTTAAGTAGTTTTTTTATTTCTTCTGTATTTGCCCGATAAAAGATTTTGGTTTCTTCCTTTTCAATTCGTACCAACCCGGCATTCAAAAGAGCTGACATATGATGGGAAATGGTGGCTGTCGTCAGATTTAACTGCTTTGCCAATTCACTTCCATAGGCACGTTTTTCTTTGATATAGGATAAAATCTCAAACTTGCTTTTATCACTTAACAATTTCAGATTTTTAACAGCTTCTTCCTCATACGCCTGTGTAGCTACTTTTCTGGATACCTGGAAGGTATCATCAAAAAGCACACCCACTCGGATTAGATACTCACTTTCTATTTTTTTTCCGTTACTTTCTGCAAATAAATTTAAGGTAGTTGGAAGAAATATGGAAGGCATCACCGTTGTCCCATAGGGATTTTCATCCAAATTAATGCAAAATTCCTTTTGCAGATATTCCAAGATGTCTGTTTTTTCCAGTTTTTCTTTCCAGTATTGGTCAAACATCTCCACCATTTTACAGATGTCGTTCTCATGCTTTTTCATGACACCTTTCGCAAGTTGAAGCAACGAAAGCACGTTTTCTCTATGTTTTTCGGGATACATGAAAACATTTTGCAGCTTCCATTTTTCCTCATCGCTGATGTTCATCTCCATGATTTGTTTTACTACTGAAATGGGCTCTTTCTGAAGCTCCTCCTCATTCAAATCCTCCAACACAATAGAACTATATTCTATCAGATGTTCCGAGAATTTTTTACAAAACTCTTCTTCAGACATATTGTTAAGTTCTTTCAGCCAAGATTCAAAATTGTTATGGTTCTTGGTAAAATACCCATTCCAAAGCAGTGCCATCTGGGCAACATTTAAGCCTTCTTCATATTTTCTCCCAAAATAGAATTTCATATCATCTGCTTTGTCCTTTAAGCATTTCTCCATATCTGCTTCTATTTGCGTCAAAATATCAGATTTTATTCGAAATTCCTCTGAAAGCTTTTGATCCTTCTTTTCATATTTTTTGAAGGTATCTCCATATTTTTCCTGGCAGCCTATTTGAATCAAAAGATGCATGGCTTCTATCGTATTATCAATTCGTTCTATTCCAGCTATATTTCCCAATCTTTTTCCCCACTATTCCAATTGTAATCTGATTACTTCAATTAATACAAACAGTATAACACACAGGATAGAACTTACAAATAAAATTTGTGCCGTCGATATTTGCGCCACAGCAATACTTACGATTACTGATGTTACCGGAATTGCTGCTGTTGCCGAAGCATTGAAAATGGCTCCTACTCTTGCCATGTAATCCTCTTTTACCACTTTTACAAATTGAACAGATAAGGCACTCATAATCAGGCTTGCACATGCTCCCAATATAAAAGAAGCTATGATGGTCAAGGCATAAATTGCTACAATGTTTTCCTTGAACAAACTGCCTAATGGATAGAAAAAAATACTTACCCCCATTAGAATGCCTGTTCCTACTGTCATCTCCCTTACCGGTATTCTTTCACTGATTTTTGGGAAAATGAACGAACCGACTCCCATTCCAATTGATATGGAAATACCAAATGCACTTAGCAGCTCTGTTCCCTGACCCAACACTTCACTGACCAAAGGGCTCTGAAGCGAATTAATCGGTACCATAATTGCATTAATAACAACACCCAAAAGGCAGAAATTGCGGATAACGGGCTGTGACTTCAGATATTTTGCACCACCGATTAAAGTATCAACATATACTTTTACATTCAAAGGCGTCTTTTCTCTTCCACTTTCTTTCAACTTTATACATTGCAAAATAAGAGCAGAGCCAAAAAATGTTACTGCATCAATATAGAATGCCGTATGGATACCAAATAAACCAATAATTACACCAGCAATACCCATACCAATCAATTCCATTACTTTACATACTGTACTGTTCAAAGAGGTTGCATAGCTGTAATATTCCGGTTGAATCAGCTTGGGAATCACTGCCATGGCGGCTGGAATATGAAATGCTTCTACCGAAGAAATAATCAACACAAATACAACAAGTATCCATGGTTGTATTTGGTCAAAGTAATATAAAGCAGCTAATCCTGCTACAAGTATTCCTCGAATTAAATCTGTTATTACCATAAGATGCTTTTTATTCACATTTTCTACAAAAGCTCCTGCAAATGGCTGTACCAGTACTGTTGGCAGCTGATTAAGTGCAAATATGATTGCTGACCATGATGCACTTCCGGTCACCTGATATACCAACCAGGTAAATGCTATAGCATCTATAGAATCGCCAAAACGGCTGATGATATTTGCCAGAATGATTTTGCAGTATTCTTTCTGGGTGAATACATCCCTGTAACCTATTTTCTTTTCTGTATCCGATTTTTCCATTGATTACACTTCTCCTTAAAACAATATATCATTAGATATACATCTAATATTTGAGTTTATGATAATCTTATATTCGATTATTGTCAATACTATATTAGATATTCATCTAACATTGTATAAGTAGTAAAATTTGGAGGACACATGGTTCTCTCAGACAGTAAGCAAAATTTTAAAAAAAATACAGCTATATATATTAATAAATATACGTAGCTATATTATTTCAATCTTTGATTCAATTATCATTTTTGCTGTCATCCCTACAACTGGAAGCTGTCGAATTCTTTGCATAAATAAATATCAATTTTCTATTAGCTTCTTCTCATAAACTACTACCCATGTCAAGGACACGGTAGACATTTTTTCGATGCCTACCGAAGCATTGTTGTTGGATATTCTCCTGTTGTTATATATTTATAAAACTCATTAGGCGAAAGTTTGCCTAATCCCGCTTTGTAACGGTCATTGTTGTAGTAATCCATCCAGTCATCGATGTCTGCCTGGATTTCCTCGAACGTTTTCCAATCCCGGGCTTTAATGTTTAACTCGTCCTTCATATGTCCAAAGAAACTCTCTTGTGGAGCATTGTCCCAACAGTTTCCACGTCTTGACATAGATTGACGCAACCCAAGATTTTTTACTAATTCCCGGAAGGAAGTGCTTGTATAATGGCAGCCCTGATCACTGTGGATGATAGCGGTAGCATCAATTGTATCAGCATATTTATCATACATTTGTTGCACAGTAAGCAACACAAAATCAACTTCAAGACTGTTGCTAAGAACATATGACATAACCTGTTCCGTATAAGCATCAGTTATAACGGAAAGATAAACAAACTCTTTATGAAAAGGTATGTATGTTATGTCAGTAAGAAAAACTTTTCTTGGACCAAATGCCTTGAATTGGCGACGCAATTGATTGTCTGCAACAGCGTTTGTTTTCATAGCTTTTGCCATTCTACGATAAGGATTTGCCTTCCGTATTGGACAGGATAGATTATATTTGTGCATTAGTCTTCTGATTTTTTTATGATTCATCCTAATGCCTGTATGCAGAAGCCGCATATGAATGCCCATAACACCCTTGGTGTAACCACGAAAGTTGTATGCCTCCAGAATCAATTTAAAGTCTAGTTCGTCCTGGATTTCCTTGTTACCTGTTTTGCAAGGATTATTTAGCCATTTATAATACCCGGAGCGTGATACACCAGCTAACTCACACAGAGCTTTTACAGTAAGACTATTCCCGGAATCGGTAATGGTGTCTCGGATTAATCTGTATTGTTTGGCGGCTTCAAATGATTCTGTTTCTTGAGAAATTGACTTTTTTTTAGAAAATTTACTTGTTGCTCAAGTATACTGACACGTTCCTGAAGTTCTCTAAACTCTGTTTCTGAATGTTTCTTTCTTGGAGTGTGTTCCTTGATTACAGCAGGTTCTTGAAGACCTTCAGGCGAAGCTGCTTCTCTACGTATAGCTTGCACAACATAACGACGGATTCCTGGTGAAAAAAGCTTATCACTGTAACCAGCTAACTGAAACACTTTGGAGGCTGTCATACCAGGTTTATCAATATTTGATATCACAAGCTGTTTAAAAGCAAGAGAAAAAGTTGTCGTACAGTCTGTAACACGTACAGTATATGGATTGCTGAGTAATTCTGCTTTTTGTTCGTCTGTATAATGCTTTATTTGAGCCATAGTTGTAGTCCTTTCTAAAATCAGAATAACATGACAACAATGCGAAAGGGAATAGAAAAGTGCTCCCCAATGGGTACGACCATATTTGAAGAATGGAAAACGTGGAAATATCATGTCCATCACTAGGTATAGCCACCCCAAAGTAATGAAAAAGGTAAAAATCCCGTGTCCACTAGCAGGTAGTACCATCACCAAAAGCATCGAAAAAGTATTATCGCGTGTCTACTGTATAGGTAGTATTATA
>CAMBAN010000018.1 GCA_945864145.1 uncultured Lachnospiraceae bacterium
CGCTGCAATGTAACTTCTGTGGAACTGTATTTTCCCTCATAATTTGCAGAAGTCTGTGTTGAATCTGTGGTTTTATAGTCTTTACTATTTCCATGTACAGTTGTTCCTGCATAATATGCATCCATATTGCTTTCCACGTCCGTTCTTATGTTTGCCGCCTTCGTGGTTTTCATATTCTCCACCGGCAGCATCGCAACTACGATAGCCAGTATCATGAATAATGAAGCGGTCGTTTTTCTGATTCTCCTTCTTAATGCCAAGTTTCCCTTTTTTCTCGTTTTCTTCATGTTGTCTCTCCCCGTTAATTACTTACACTTTTTTGGCAACAACTACAAGTCTTCCTTTGTTCTCCTGATAATCACAGGTGGAAAGGGTCAGCAGCTTGTCGCCGTAGGATGCTGACACTCCCGTATCATATAATGACAATCTCGCCATCTCATTCATATAGGAATTGAATTCTTTTTCTGATGACGCATTGATAAATTGATAATATTTAAAGGTTACTTCCTCTTCTGAGAAAACCTTTGATTGAAATACATACATCACTTGGTAAGTACCATGTTCATATAGCGTGTCAAACTGTATGGTCGGATGCTCCTGTAAATAGCTCTCACTTTTGTATTTATTCAGTGAGCCGAACATATTTCCCGACCTCATATGGTGTCCATATAAAATCAGGTTATCATTTCCCCTTAAAATATCGCATCCGCTATCCAGAAAAATACTGCCGTTTTTATCATTTTCCTTATCAAAATCATGGTTTAGATAGTATTCATTATCTGTTGTCTGCATGACCGGATAATCTATGACAGTATTGTCAATTTTTATCCAGCCCACCAGGTCAGGATTTTTTTCATACAACATCTGATACTCCGGTAAGATATCCGGTACTTCTATATCTTCCTGTGTCAGATGCACAGTAACCTGTTTTTTCGTATTGACATTTACTTTCCTGCTTGTTTCCTTTAGTGCTGCAAGCTCATCATATTCAGCCTGGCTGATTTGGGAAGCCTTTTGATAAATGCCAATGTAGGCAAAGCAAGTCAGACATAGCAATATACATCCCGTTGCAACCAGCCGTCGTTTCCTTGCCCGTTTTTTCAGTTGCTCCACAATCTCCTTCTGCATGTTTTTATCATAATCTGAGAACTTAATGATTTTAGCAGGCTCATGTGTTTGCCCTGCTGCTTTAAGAAGCAGCCTGTCTTTTCTTTTCTTCCTTGATGCTTCCTTTTCTACTTGCTCCCGCTTTATCTGCTGGTAAAGCTCGTAGATATTGTCATCAAATTGTCTGCCAACAGCTGTTTCAAATTTGTATTTCCCCAACTGTAATTTCTGATAAATCAGTTCAATATCCTTTGGTTTGCCTAAACTCAAGTTGCCGATGATTTGATTGATTAACTGCTTATCGCGCAATGCCGCTTCGTACTCTTCCAGGCTGTTGAAACGTCTGCCATCAATGGTCCACTGCAATTGTGCCATTCACCTTCTCATCTCCTTTAGCCAGACTTCTTTGTTTACATATATACTATTATTTTACATTATTTTCAGAATATTTCAAGTATAATGCTACAATTATGTCTATCTAATTATAATATCGGTCATTTCTCAAAATTGTTTACGTAAATTGTTAAAATATTTCTTCTTTTGATAGCGCACACTATTTTTTAGCATGCATATAGTATAGTGAAATGAAAAATTTTTATTGGAGGTTTTACCATGGGCGATTTATCAGGAAATTGCGGATGTGGAGCATCTCTTGCTGACTCTGGCTGCGGATGTGGCTGTAACTGTGGATGTGGTTCTAACAACAATTGGAGCTGGATTATTATTCTTCTCTTCCTTTGCGGAGGCTGCAATAATGGTTTAGGAAACGGCATTTTGGGCGGTAACAATTGTGGATGTGGCTGCGGATGCGGTAACAATGACAATGGTTGCAGCTGGATTTGGATTATTATTTTGTTGTTCTTCTGCAACAATAATAATTGCTGCTGCTAATCAGTCCATTCTTATGTGGGAAAGAGTTCGCTCTAAGCGGACTCTTTTGGTATGTTTCATACATATGCTTCATAAGATAAGACAAACGTACGAAAGGAAGCATATGTGAAAAAGGAAGACGAGGAAAATTTTGTAAAGATTTTTGACGAATTTTATACAAATAATCACGTTCAGATTATGAAATCTCTGCTTCCCTTTTTAGGCGAAAAGCAGAGGGTAAATATGCCTGTTCTCATTAAATTTTTAGAGCTGCAGGATGCAATGCAAAAGCAAAAAAAGGGCTGTCATCCATGGGATTGTGTTGAAGTATCACCTGTCAAAGAGCTTACAGATTTTATCCCAGTCTACCAGTCTATTCAAAAATATCTCTCTGCCAGTGAAAACGAGACTATTCAACAGCTTTTACAATTAAAATCACAAATGGATAACATAAAGCAAATGCAGCAAATGTTTGAAATGTTCCAGGAAATGAATGGTTCTGAAGATAACTGTCCTTTGGATGGAGAAGACTCTAATATGGATATTATGAAGTTGATGCAGTTTATGAAAGATTTTTCTTGATATTTGATTTAGGAGGCACAATCTATGAAATTTGTAGAAAATTGGGAAAAGGACCCTTCCCTTGCAGACATAGCCCCGGAAAAGCTTGCTTTTCTTTCTATGTTATTCGAAAAAGGAAGCTCTCTTTCTCCAAAGGAAATGATGCCCTTTTTAATGTCTATTGCAAAGCAAAGCAGTGAGCACAAGATTTTCTTTGAAAAAGAAGAGCTTCAAAGAATTTTACAGGTTTTTGAAAAAAATGCTACCGAAGAAGAGTTAGCAAGAATACAAAAAGCCATGAAAATGGTAGAAGCTAAGACTACAAAGTCACAAAATTAATGAGCTTGCCAGGTAAATAAATCACTCGATATTGTATGTCAGGCGATAAGAACCGATGTATTTCTTTTCTTGCCAATTCCTCCACCTGTTCTTCTGTCATAGCAGTTGTAATTTGAATGGTTCTTCGCGTTCTGGCATTGACCTGTACCGGAATTTGTATTTTATCTTGTATAAAATCTGTTTCAGTACAATTTGTTGTCCACTTTTGTTGCAATACAGAGGTGGACTTTTGTTCACGCTGATACCATTTTTTTATCCCTGCCATATCCCCTGACTCATATATCTGTATCATCTGCCAAAGTTCTTCTGAAATGTAGGGAGAAAAAGGTGCCATCATCACAACAATTCTTTTACACAGTTCATACAAATCTCTATTCTGCACTGCGTTCTCTTTTTCTGTTTCTACTTTTTTCTGTTCCTGTAAGGGCACTGCTATTTCTATTTTATGCGCATGCTCCTTTACTGTAATCTCATTTATTCTTAACTCTTTTTGTACAGATTTCAGACATTCCATTAAAATAGAAAGTATATTATGCCTGTTAGGCATTGTATTCTCCTTGCACATCATGGCAAGACATTCTTTTTTTGCTTTTTCTATTTCACATAATACTTTTCTGACATCGGTGTCAGCATAGGTACCTTTTTGATTGGCCTCAAGTGCGGTATAAATCATACGTCTATATTTACTTATAAACTTATAAACTCCTTCTAAGCCACCTTCATCCCAGGTATCAAAATAAGGATCCTCTGCTTTAGGTGTTTTTTCAAATAGCAGATAGCATCTAAGACAATCTAATCCATAATCCATCGCAAGATCTTCCTGGTATACTTCTTCTGCGGTTTTTTCAAGCCAGGACATCAATGTAGAAAATCCAGTATCCTGTTGACCCATATCATTGACCATAGAAAAATTTTGTCCATGTGTTTTCCAATAGGTATTTGTAAAGTATTCTATTTCTCTGTGATTCATAATCTGAGACATTGATTACTTTTCCTTTCTATTATTTAGAAAGAGTTTCGCTTGCGAAACTCTAGCGCCGCTTTTGCGTCGCTATTAGCGACACCATACCAAGGCAAAAGCGTGTGCCTCCTCACGGAGTGTTTTTTATGTAAAAGGTAATTTCAAAGAAATTTCCTATTGCATAAGAGATAGGCTGCTTTTGGGCAGCCTATCTTAAATCGTGATTTATTTTACTACAAGGTTTACGATTTTACCTTTTACATAAATTTCTTTCACAACAGTTTTTCCTTCAATGAAAGAAGCAACTGATGGTACTGCTTTTGCTTTTGCAATAGCAGATTCGCTGGATTCATCTACCGAAATCTCTACTGTACCTTTTACCTTTCCATTCACCTGAATACCAATTTCAACAGTATTCTCTACAAGTGCTGCTTCATCGTAGGTTGGCCAGCTTTCAAAAGCAATTGTATTATCATGACCAAAAATCTGCCATAATTCCTCACCGACATGAGGGCAGATACATGAGAACATTTTCACAAAGCCTTCTGCATATGCTTTCGGACATTTTCCTGCTTTATATGCAGCATTCATAAAAATCATCATCTGACTGATTGCTGTATTAAAGCCTAACTGTTCAAAATCTTCTGTGACTTTCTTTACTGTTTGATGGTATACTTTTGTTAAAGTATCATCATTTTCTTCTACAATATTTTCTTCATTTGTCATGAAGTTCCATACACGATTAATGAACTTTCTTGCACCCTCTACACCGGAATCGCTCCAAGGCTTAGATACTTCAAGAGGTCCCATGAACATTTCATATAATCTTAAGGTATCAGCACCATAATCGCGTACTACATCACTTGGGTTAACAACGAATTCAGGGAATCTCTTACCCATCTTAATTCCATTCGAACCAAGAATCATACCCTGATGTACTAATTTCTTAAATGGCTCTTTTACAGGAGAAAGACCCTTATCATACAAATAGCGATTCCAGATTCTTGAATACATAAGGTGTCCTACTGCATGCTCCGGACCACCGATGTACAAGTCTACAGGAAGCCAATGCTTTAATAATTCAGGATCTGCAAAAGTCTTATCATTTTGTGGATCAATGTATCTCATATAATACCAGCTTGATCCTGCACTACCAGGCATAGTTGAGGTCTCTCTCTTACCCTTGATACCATTTTTATCATACTGAATCCACTCTGTTGCATTTTCAAGTGGAGCCTTACCATTTTTACCTTTATAATCATCAAGCTCCGGTAAAATTAATGGTAATTCTTCATCCGGTAATACATGAATCTGACCATCTTCTCCATGTACAACAGGAACAGGCTCACCCCAGTATCTTTGTCTTGCAAAAATCCAGTCGCGGAAATGATAATTAACTGTTCTTTTTGCGACACCCATGTCAACTAATTTATCTGTGATTGCTTTTTTTGCTTCTTCCACAGTAAGTCCGGTAAACTCTTCGGAGTTCATCAGCTTGCAGCCTTTGCCAAGATAATCTTTCTTTTCAAAAGCCTTCTCTGACACATCCGCACCTTCAATAACCTGAATCATAGGAATCTTGTGTGCAATTGCATATTCAAAGTCTCTCTGGTCATGTGACGGTACTGCCATGACTGCACCTGTACCATAGCTTGCAAGGACAAAGTCACCGATAAACAATGGAACTTCTTTTCCATTTACAGGATTGATTGCATAGACGCCCTTTAAGATGCATCCTGTTTTTCCTTTGTTTAACTCTGTACGATCCATATCATTCTTTTTGAGAGTTTCATCAATATAAGCCTGAACTTCTTCTTTGTTTTCAATTCTAGGCATCAAATCTTTTACAATCTGTCCATCTGGGGCAAGTACCATAAAAGTAATACCATAGATAGTTTCAATACAGGTTGTGAAAATAGAAAACTCTCCACCACCTACGATATCAAATTTAACTTCAACACCCTCTGATTTACCAATCCAGTTTCTCTGAATATCCTTTGTAGATTCCGGCCAGTCGATTTCTTCAAGTCCTTCTAAAAGCTTTTCAGCAAATGCAGGCTGATTAATAACCCATTGTTTCATATTTTTACGAACAACCGGGTAACCTCCTCTTTCACTTTTTCCGTCGATTACTTCATCATTTGATAATACGGTACCAAGCTCTTCACACCAGTTAACAGGCATATCCACATATTTTGCATAGCCGTCCAGGTACAACTGTTTGAAAATCCATTGTGTCCATTTGTAGAAGGATGGGTCTGAAGTCGCAAGCATTTTTGACCAGTCATAGTCAAATCCCAGTTCCTCTAACTGTTTGGAAAAAGTCTTGATATTTTCCTGTGTAAATCCATTTGGATGATTACCGGTGCTTACTGCATACTGTTCTGCAGGAAGTCCGAAAGAATCATATCCCATTGGATGAAGTACATTATAGCCCTGCATACGTTTCATTCTGGACATAATATCTGTTGCTGTGTATCCTTCCGGGTGTCCGGCATGAAGACCTACACCTGATGGATAGGGAAACATATCAAGTACATAATACTTTGGTTTTGAAAAATCCCATACATCTGTTTTAAATGTTTCATGCTCTTTCCAATAAGTCTGCCATTTTTTTTCAACTTCATTTGGCGAATACTCTTTACTCATTTTCATACTCCTTTTTCTATATATAATTGCCGTACAGGAATCAAAGTTTTCTATACGACAAAAAACCTCTCCGTCACTATATACTTATAGAGACGAAGAGGTAAAATCACCTATCCGCGGTACCACTCTGATTCAGCTTTCTATTTATAAGCTGCGCTCAACTTCTATAACGGGAATCCCCGCCTTTTACTACTGAAAAAACTTGTTCATAAAAGGAACTCCAAGGCGAGTTCAAGGTATTTTCATTACTGCTTCGCACCACCCAGCAGCTCTCTGCAATGAGTATGACCTCTACTACTCCTTTTCACTGTCGTTTACATATGACGGAATATAGTACTTATACTAGCACACTGATTAAAAAAAATCAATATTCTCTTCTTCTATATTCCTCTTCCTGCACCTCTCTGTTATTCTCTGCTACAGACGAATTATAGTAAGGTTTTCTATATCGGCTGGAAGAAGCATAATTACCGGAGGTAATCACAATATTTGCATTTCTTCCCTTGCCATGGAAAGTCTTTGGCTTCTGTTCAAAGGCTTGTCCTCCATAAGGCTTACGTTCATAAGACGATTTTCTTTCATATGATTTATTATCATAGGATTTCTTTTCATATGGTCTTTGTTCAAAATCTTTCCTTACGTATGGCTTTCTTTCAAAGCTTCTGTTTTCTGTTTTTTCTTTGTTGAAAGGCTTTCTGTCATATGATTTTCCTTCATACGGTTTCTTTTCAAATGGCTTTCTCTCGTATGGCTTATGCTCATATGGTTTCTTCTCAAAAGGCTTTTTTTCGTATGGTTTTCTCTCAAAGCTCTTTTTGAAGCCGACTCTTTCGTAATTTTTTCTTCCGTTATTTTTCTTTTCGCGAAGTGCCTGTTTTCTTGCATCTTCTGCACGTTTCAAATCTCGCGCTGTTACCTCATCCTGATTATATATCGTAAGCATATCTGTTTTTGTCAGTCTTACATAATTAGGATAGGGGGTATATTTCATATGACATTTATTGCATTCAAAGCAATTAAGAGTCTCTTCCTCAGATACTCCTACTTTTAGCACCAGTCCGTACTTTACAGTACCCTCACAGTCTTCTTTCACGCATCTGTTAATTCGTTTGTCGTAGACATAAAATATATCCTCATCTCGAAGACTTACTTTTCTTTCTGGGACTTTCTTTTCCATTTCTACTTCTTGCCTTTCTGAGCATAATACTACCACACTTATTATACTAGCATATTCCGCCTCTGACAATTCAATTTTTTCGATTTTATCCAATTATTTCAATTTTTGTCATTTTTACTACAAAAGCCTATTTGTTTGACATAAGTTTTGTCATTGCTTCATTCAAACCGGCCACTGTCAGCTTGTACATAGGCAGTAATTCTTTTACTGCAGTCTCTGCTTCACGCCATGGTGCCCTGCCCGGTGCCATTTTAGGATTCATCCATACGATATTTTTATAATTCTTTTTTACAAGCTGCAACCACTGATAGCCTGACAGCCCACCATTTGGTCCCCTGTAATTACCGGTTTCCGAATATAGCTCCTCCGGTGCCATTGCTGCATCACCCACAATGATTACCTTATAATCACGGTCAGTATTTCTAAAGAGCCATTCCGTATCTATCCAATCTCCATTTTCACACTCTGGTGTCTTATAAAGTTTAGAGTAAATACAATTGTGGAAATAATAAGTTTTTACTTCCTTATAATGGTTCGACTTATGCACAGACTGAAATAATTCGTTTAATAGCTTGGTATAAGGAATCATTGTACCGCCGGAATCCATTAATAACAAAAGCTTTACTGCATTTTTCCTTGGCTTTTGCATTTCTATCTGCAAATAACCACCATTATTGCAGGTTTTATCAATGGTTGCGTTAATATCAAGCTCTGTTTTTGGAATATCCAGTTTTGTTGAAAACTGCCGAAGTCTTCTGAGTGCTAATTGGAATTGTCTGTTATCAATCACCTTATCATCTCTAAAGTCGCGGTATTTTCTTGCTCCTACCACAGAAAAGGCGGACTGGTAACCTGTAGTTCCACCAACACGGACACCTCCGACATTTCCCCCCATATTTCCAAACTGGGTCTTACCCATCGTTCCAATCCAATAGCTTCCACCATTATGTTCAGAATCCTGGTCTTTCAGGCGCTGTTTAAATTTTTCTTCTACATCGTCCTTATCAACATGAATTTCCTCAACCTGATTAAGCCAATATTTCTCTTCCTCATGGAGTAATTTTGCCATTTCCGGTTTATCCAGCCAGGAAAGCATTGTCTTTCCGACCTCAAACTCCGGTTTCACACCTTTAAAGCACTCTTCAAATGCCATATCAAATTTATCATATTCTGTTTCCGTTTTGACCAAAAGCATTCTTGCAACATAGTAGAATTGTGTCAAGGAGCTTTCACATAATCCCTGGTCCAATGCATTTTGTAAATCCAGCCATTCGCCAAGTGAAATATTCAGTCCCTTGCTTTTACATGCATAAAAAAATTTGAGAAACATGCAATCCCCTCACCTTTCTTTGTATGGGACTAATAATGGATTTCCTGTCTGACTGTTTCCAAATCCTCATCCTTTTTCACTACAACACCAAGGAATGGGAGATTTTGTCTTAAGGTATCTGCGGAAATACCACCAATCTGTAATGCATTAATCCAATCAATCAGCTCTGAAGTACTTGGCTTCTTTCTGATATCTCGAATGGAACGAATATCATAGAACACCTTCATGGCATTTTTCATAAGATTTTCTTCCACATTTGGATAATGTGTTCTTACGATTTCCTCCATCAGTTCTTCGTTTGGGAAATCGATAAAATGGAAAATACATCTACGTAAAAAGGCATCCGGGAGCTCTTTTTCCGCATTTGAAGTAATGATAACGATTGGTCTGTGCTTTGCTTTTACTGTTTTCTTTGTTTCGTGAATATAGAATTCCATTTGGTCTAACTCCCATAAAAGGTCATTAGGGAACTCTAAGTCAGCTTTATCTATTTCATCAATCAGCAAAACAACCTGTTCATCGCTCTCAAAAGCTTCTCCCAGTTTTCCAAGCTTAATATATCTTGCAATATCATCAACGCCTTCTTCTCCAAACTGACCGTCATACAGTCTCTGAATCGTATCATACATATATAGACCGTCCTGAGCCTTTGTGGTAGATTTGATATTCCAAATAATCAATTTCTTTCCTAAGGAATTTGCTACTGCCTGTGCCAACATTGTTTTTCCTGTTCCCGGCTCTCCTTTGATTAAAAGAGGCTTCTGTAAAGCAATCGCAACATTAACGCTTGCCAATAGTTCTTTACTTGCAACATAGTCCTGTGTACTGTTAAATGTATTCTCCACTTTTTTTCTTCCTTTCTGCGAAATCTATCTTTTACATTAGTTCCATGGAAGATCTTGATGCTCGATTTTTTTATCTCTGATCATCAAATCTCTAACTGCCTCATCTGCTGCTTTATGGTGAAATAAAATTTCATTTACCTGTTCTATAATTGGAAGCTCTACGTTGTACTTTTTTGCAAGTCCCATAGCTGCCTTGGCAGAATATACACCTTCGACAACCATTTTTACTTCTTCCATTGCTTCTTCCATCGTTTTTCCCTGTCCGATAAGAATACCGGCTCTACGGTTTCTGGAATGCATACTTGCACAGGTAACAATCAAATCGCCGATACCGGAAAGTCCGCAAAAGGTTTCAAACTTTCCTCCCATTGTTACTCCAAGTCTGGCAATCTCTGTCATACCTCTTGTAATCAAGGCTGCCTTTGTATTATCTCCGTAACCTAATCCGTCAGCCATACCTGCAGCAAGTGCAACTACATTTTTTAACGCAGCTCCCAGCTCAATACCCAGAACATCCGGACTGATATATACACGGAAAACATCGCTCATAAAAATATTCTGTACATACTCTGCTGTTTTCTGTGTTTTTGCTCCTACTACAATCGTTGTCGGAATACCTCGTCCAACCTCTTCGGCATGTGATGGACCTGACAATACTGTCACATCTGCATTAGGAATTTCCTCTTCAATGACCTGAGAAAGTGTAAATAATGTTGACTCCTCTATACCTTTTGCCACATTGACGATAATCTGTCCATCCTTTACAAATGGTTTCATGCTATGCGCCGTACTTCTTGTAAATGGTGATGGTACTGCCAACACTAAAATATCCTTATCTGCCATTGCCTTTTCTAAGTCAGTAGTAAAAATAATGTCTTCAGCCAGTTTTACTCCGGGAAGCTTATCCTTATGCTCTCTTTCAGTCTGCAGCATGGTGATTTCATTTTCCAATGCGGACCAGACTGTTACCTGATGTCCGTTATTATGCAGAAGAACTGTTAAAGCAATACCCCAGCTGCCTGCACCAATTATTCCTATCTTTGCCATAACTTAACCTCCATTAGTCACAAATGCTTTCTCTATTCCTGATTTTTCTTTGTAAGATATGTCTTTCTTTCTGTTCCATGTACCAGTCTTGAAATATTTGTTCTATGTCTCCAAAATGCCAAAGCTGCAAGGAATGTTGTAACAATGTAGAGTTCTATCAATGCCCCCTGTGTCATGCCAAAAATTCCCAGCTGTCCAAAAATAATCATTTCTGCAATCATTACAATCTGCACTAAAAGAGAACCCAATGATACATAATGGGTCAAAAAGAAAACGGAAAAGAAAGTAAGAACTTCCGGTAAAATCATGTAAGGGTGGAAGAAAATAATGATACCTGCTGTACAGGCAATTCCCTTTCCACCTTTAAAATGCAGATAAAAAGGATAATTATGTCCAAGAATTGCACCTGCGCCTGCATACAAAGATAACAATGGTAAAATATCACCATAGGTATCCTTAAATAAAGCTCGCACTAAAACCATGGCAAGTCCTGTTTTCATAATATCGCAAAACAAAACAATGGCTCCTGCTTTTTTTCCCAATACACGAAGTGTATTGGTGGCTCCTGCTCCTCCGCTTCCGCGCTCTCTGATATCAATTCCCTGAAGCTTTCCATAAATATAAGATGTCTGAAAGCATCCAAATGCATAGCCAATTAATACGCACACCAAACGAATCATTTTTTCTGTCCTTCCTACTTTTCGTCTTTTCTTTCTCTGATGATAAATCTTAAAGAGGTTCCTTTAAAGCCAAAAGCCTCTCGTATTTTGTTTTCCAAATATCTGACATAGGAAAAATGCATCAGTTCCTTGTCATTTACAAATACAACAAAGGTTGGTGGCTTTACGCCTGCCTGTGTTGTATAGTAAATTTTTAATCGTTTACCCTTATCTGATGGTGGCTGCTGTAAAGCAACTGCCTCTGTCACGATTTCATTCACTACACCGGTAGCAATTCTCATGGACTGATTTTCGATAACCATGTCTATTGTTTCAAACAGTTTGTTCAAACGTTGACCTGTTTTTGCCGAAATAAAAATAATCTCTGCGTAGGTCATAAAGGATAAGGTGTTTCTTACCTTTTCCGTAAATCTGTAAATAGTCTTATCATCTTTTTCCACAGCATCCCATTTATTGACAGCTACGATAATGCCCTTTCCTCTATCATGTGCAATACCTGCAATTTTTGCATCCTGCTCCGTAACACCCTCTTCTGCATCAATGACAAGTACCACCACATCTGCACGTTCTACAGCACTGACTGTACGGATAATCATGAATTTTTCCAATTCTTCTTTTATTTTGTTTTTACGTCTTAATCCTGCTGTATCAATAAAAACATATTCATTTCCATCATGTACTACCTCAGTATCGATGGCATCTCTTGTAGTTCCTGCAATATCAGAAACAATAACTCTGTTTTCACCGGTCAGCTTATTAATAATAGAAGATTTTCCTACGTTTGGCTTTCCTACAATAGCAACACGTGGTCTGTCATCTTCTTCCTGTTCCAAAGCATCTTCATCGAAATGAGAAATCACTTCATCCAGCATTTCTCCAAGACCCAGTCTGTTCACAGACGAAATCGGTTTTGGATCTCCGATACCTAAATTATAAAATTCATAAACATCTGCCTCATACTTTTTGAAGTCATCTACCTTATTTACCACAAGTACCACCGGTTTATGACTTCTTCTAAGCATATCTGCAACCTTTGCATCCGCATCTACAAGTCCCTGCTTTACGTCTACAAGAAAAATAATGACATCTGCAGTTGCTATGGCAATTTCTGCCTGTTCTCGCATCTGAGATAAAATCACATCCTTGCTGTCCGGCTCAATACCTCCTGTATCAATCAAGGTAAAGTTCCAATTCAGCCAGCTTACATCTGCATAAATTCTATCACGTGTAATACCAGGTGTGTCCTTGACAATCGAAATCTTTTCACCTGCTAAAACATTAAACAATGTAGATTTTCCAACATTTGGTCTGCCTACTACTGCAACAATAGGCTTCTTTTTATTATTACCCATGTATTACTCCATTTCTAATCTGTTAATATTGCCTCTATAAAATCACGTCCGCTTGATTTTACAATATCTACCGGCACTTGTAAAGCCTTTTCAAGCTCTGAAAGTGTATAATCATCAAGGAAAACCGGTTCTCCGCTTTTTAGTACATTTTGTGGTAAAATCAGTTTTTCACCCAACTTCTGTTCCTTCAATTGTGCTTCGATATCCTGCCCTGTCAGAAGACCGGAAACTGTAATTCTTTCCCCAAAGAAATCATTTCTGATAGGATAAAGGTATACCTGCAATCCTTCATAATATTCCATAAGTTTATCCACCATTTTTTGAATATAAGGATATGCTAATCTGCCTGTTGCCATGGATATTTCCTTTTTTCTACAGCTTCTTCCGGATTTTTTATCTTCTTCAAAAGCTTCCTCAAATTCATTCATCAAAAGGCGCAGCATACCGACGCCATTTTCCAACTGTAAATAGCCATCATATCGTTCTTCCTCCGGCATTTCCAGTCCGGCAAGAATATACCATTCATCACTGGCATGAATGAAGTGCAGACCACATTGTTCATACATCTTGTCCTGCCATTTATGAATGATACGTAAGGTTTCGAGCGCATCCTCCCTGGTAAACGGTTCTAATGGAAATAATCCATCTCTATATTTCGATAATCCGACCGGTACCACAGATACACTTTCAATAGTAGGCGCATAGTTTGCCAATTCTGCGATACTTTTTTCCAATTCCTCACCATCGTTGACACCCTTGCATAAAACAATCTGTCCATTCATAGTGATACCCGCTTCTGCAAGCTTCCATGCCTTTTTCAAAGCATCTCCTGCAAAGCGGTTATTTAGCATTTTACAACGAAGCTCCGGATTTGTTGTCTGAAAAGATACATTTATTGGAGACAAATTATATTTAATAATTCGATCTACATCATCATCAGACATATTAGTCAAGGTTACATAATTCCCTTGTAAAAAGGATAATCTTGAATCATCATCTTTAAAATACAGCGTTTCTCTCATTCCCTTTGGCATCTGGTCTATAAAACAGAAAATGCATTTATTATGACAGGAGCGATAGTCATCCATCAAACCATTTTCAAAGGAAATTCCCAAATCTGCATCATAATCTTTATCAATTTCCAACAGCCATTCTTCTCCATCCGGCTTTCTGATCAGTACCTCTATATATTCATCCTGTGTATAATACTGGTAGTCGAATATATCCTCTATCTTGTTTCCATTAATCTCAAGCAGGATATCCTTTGGCTCGATTCCCATTTCTTCCGCAATACTTCCCGGGAATACTTTCTCCACAATATGTTGATATTTCTTTCTCATCTTTGTCCTCATTTCTGATATTCTATTAAATATCATACTAGAAATTCCTTGACGTGTCACTATCAGAATGATATAAAATAAGATATTGAGTAATTTGAAAGGAATGTATACTGATGCCTAATTTACACGAACTAGAAAACGCTATGCCAGTTGCTCCTTTAAAGCTCGTATGTCTCCAAAGCGCTACGGAACTTGGAAATCGCGTAAACGATTATCTTGTTGACTTCCGTAAGCATGTAAATAACGTATATATCGGAGACCCGGCTTTTCAGGGCTACGCAGAGGATAATTATTTATTGGACTTTTCTGCTCCACGTTTTAACAGTGGTGAGGGAAAGGCTGTTTTAAATGAAACAGTCAGAGGTAAAGACCTGTTTATCCTTGTTGACGTATGCAACCATAGTCTGACTTATAAAATGAACGGATATTTGAATCACATGTCTCCTGATGACCATTATCAGGAATTGAAGCGCGTGATTGCCGCTGTTCAGGGAAAAGCGCATCGAATCAATGTTATCATGCCTTTCTTATATGAGGGACGTCAGCACAGAAGAACAGGTCGTGAGTCCTTAGACTGTGCTTATGCTTTTGAAGAATTAAGCGAAATGGGTGTTGCTAACTTTATTACTTTTGACGCCCATGACCCAAGAATACAAAATGCCGCACCATTAAAGGGTTTTGATAACTTTTCTGCTCATTATCAGTTTGCAAGAGCACTTCTGAATGCAGAAAAAGATTTAACAATCGATAAAGACCACGTTATTGTCATTTCCCCTGACGAAGGTGCTTTAGACAGAGCCATTTATTTTTCAAGTGTGCTTGGTGCTGATACCGGTATGTTCTACAAACGCCGTGATTATTCTACTATCGTAAATGGAAAAAATCCGATTGTTGCGCATGAATTCCTCGGAAATGATATTCATGGCAAGGATATTATCATCATCGATGATATGATTTCTTCCGGTGACAGTATGATTGATACCTCCAGACAGTTAAAAGCCATGGGTGCAGGACGCGTATTTATCTGTACAACCTTTGGTCTTTTCACAAATGGTCTTGCTGCCTTTGATAAGGCTTACGAGGAAGGTGTCTTTGACCGTGTTATTACCACTAACCTGTCTTACAGACCACCTGAATTGATGACAAAGCCTTACTACTTAGAGGCAGATATGAGTAAATTCCTTGCTTCTATCATTGATTTTATGAATCATGACCTTTCTATGGAAAATGTATCTACTCCTACAGAAAAGATTCAGAAAATCCTGTCTATCTACGGTGAAGACAAAAAGAATATATAATAAAAAGCTGTCACTTTCGTGGCAGCTTTTTTGTGAGCTTAAACTACATAACAATCTTTTGGAAGCTCTTCTTTCCTTTTTTGATAATAAATTCTTCTGTAAAAGCAGCCTTTTCATATACTGTTTTTACATCTGTTACTTTTTCTCCATTCACAGTTACTCCACCCTGTTCTACAGCACGTCTTGCCTCTGAACGAGATGCAGCCATACCTGCCTTTACTAAAATGGACATAACGTCTACTGTACCATTTTGGAAATCTTCCTCTGTCAAAGTAGTTGTTGGCATATTTTCATGGTTTCCTGCACCTGCAAATATTGCTTTGGAAGCCTCTAACGCTTTCTTTGCTTCTTCTTCACCATGTACAAGCTTTGTTAACTCAAAGGCAAGGATTTCCTTTGCCTGATTGAGCTGACTTCCTTCCCAGCTTTCCATTTTTTCAATTTCCTCTAATGGTAAGAAAGTTAGCATCTTCATACATTTAATTACGTCAGAATCCGCTACATTTCTCCAGTACTGGAAAAATTCATATGGAGAAGTCTTTTCTGCATCAAGCCATACAGCACCCGACTCTGTTTTACCCATTTTCTTTCCCTCTGAATTTAACAGCAAATTGATTGTCATAGCGTAAGCGTCTTTACCAAGCTTACGGCGGATAAGTTCTGTACCACCAAGCATATTGCTCCACTGATCATCTCCACCAAACTGCATGTTACAACCGTATTTCTGGAATAAGGTGTAGAAATCAAAGCTCTGCATAATCATGTAGTTAAATTCCAGAAAAGTCAAACCTCTTTCCATACGCTGTTTGTAACATTCTGCAGCTAACATACGATTTACAGAGAAATGTGGTCCAATTTCACGAAGCATATCCATGTAATTCAAATCAAGAATCCAATCTGCATTATTTACCAGCATAGCTTTGCCTTCACCAAAATCAATAAATCTGCTCATCTGTTTTTTAAAGCAGTCAACATTGTGTTGAATATCTTCCTTTGTCAGCATCTTACGCATATCTGTTTTTCCTGATGGATCACCAATCATAGCTGTACCACCACCAATCAAGGCGATTGGTCTGTTTCCTGCCATCTGCAATCTCTTCATTAAGCAAAGTGCCATGAAATGTCCCACATGAAGACTATCTGCTGTTGGGTCAAATCCAATGTAAAATACAGCTTTACCATTGTTGATTAATTCCTTGATTTCTTCTTCGTCTGTTACCTGCGCAATCAATCCACGCGCAACCAGTTCATCATATAATGTCATAAAATCCTCCTTCTGTCACCTTTGTGACACACTAAAAATTGCATCGTAACAAAAAGGCTATTTCAGGACAAAAAAAATCCTCGTCCTTTTCATTACATCAAAGGACGAGGTTAAACCCGTGTTACCACCTTTATTCACATATGACTCACATCATATGCCTTAGTAAGTACGGCTATCTCTAGCGATACTCTCCCGATGTAACGTTCGGTCATCCGTCACAGCCTACTAATAACTTCAGTGTGAAGCTCCAAGAGGTATTCACATCTATTTTCCCTTGCGCCTCTCATCAACCGGCTACTTTCTGTAAGTTCCCATACATGCTACTTATTCTTTTCATCGCTTTTGCATTTTCTTATTTATTATAGCTTTGCATAATAACTTTGTCAACTATTTTAACATCATGAAAGCACCCAGATTACCACGTCTTCCATGACTGGCACGATGGCTGTGGAAAAGTTCCGGATTGCAACAGGTACATAAATCAGTTTCCTCAATCTGAGATAAAGGGACTCCTGCCTCCATAAAAATAAGTCTGTTCGCATATTGCAAATTCAACTGATATTTTCCATTTCCTGTTGCATAAAGAAGTTCTTTTCCCTGTTCTCCAAAGGCATCGATAAACTCCTGTGCAACATCCTCACTGACTTCATAACACTCCTGACAGATAGATGGACCAATGGCTACTCTTACCTCTGCTGCTTTCGTTCCGTACTCTTTTTCCATTGCTTTTAAGGTCGCCTGCCCCATTTTATGGACTGTTCCTCGCCAACCGGAATGCGACATGCCAATTGCCCTGTGTACCGGGTCTACCACAAAAAGCGGAACACAATCTGCAAAAAAGGTTCCAAGAACAATACCCGGAATATTTGTAATCAAGCCATCCACGTCGGTATAATCCTTTTCTCTGGTTACACCTTTCCCACAGTCCTCCTTTGTAACAACGCGTACATTCGTTGTATGCGTCTGGTCTGCACAGACAAAATCCTCCATACGACAGCCCAGCATTTTTGCCACACGTCTGTAATTTTCTTCTACTGCCTCTCTGTCGTCTCCTCTTGTAAAGCTCAAATTCATTTGTGAAAATTCACCCTGACTTACTCCACCCAATCTTGTCGTGAATAAATGTGAAACAATACCTGTATTTTCAATCCCCGGGAAAGTGATATAGCTTGCCCTTTCTTTTCCAAAATAATAATCCTCTATCTTACATACTCTGTTGTCATTTTTCCTTTTGATGTTCATATATCTTAATCCTCATTAATCCTCATGCAGCCATAGGCTGCTCAAATAGAGTTGAAAAAGCGTTAGCTTTTTCCTGTGTGAACTTAGAACTTCTTCGCGAAAGAGCCTTTGCTCTGAGCAAAGAGAATTTCTTGAAATTCTCCAGAAGTTCTTTTCACACTATTCACAATATGGGAAAGCATTTTCTACATGTGTAATCTGATGCTCTGCATTGATACCAATCACATCAAACCTGCATGCCTTCTTCTGCTTTGCTCCATGTGTCATATAATGGTACATGGCCGATTTACTGATTCTTCTTTGTTTTCTGAAATCCACTGCTTCTAAAGGATTTCCGTATTTTTTACTGCTTCGATATTTAATCTCTATATAACATAGAATGCCATCTTTGTCTGCTATGATATCTAATTCTCCAAAAGGGGTATAATAATTTTTTTCAAGAATCCGATATCCCTTTTTCTTTAAATACTCTGCAGCGATTGCTTCATACTCATTTCCAACCTGACGTTTATTCAGTTCTCTTACCTCCCGTATTTTCCCTCGCCTGCATTTTTGCTTTGATTTTGTCAACACCATCCACAAAAACCAAAATTTCTGCCACCACCTGATAAAGCTCTTGTGGAATAAGTTCTCCTATTTCCAATTTGGAAAGCGTATTCACAAGCTTATCGTCCTGATGTATCGGCACATGGTTTTCCTGTGCCTTTTCAATGATTTTTTCAGCAAGTGCTCCCTGCCCGACTGCAACTACCTTAGGAGCCTGGTCGTTAGGGTCATAAGAAAGTGCAACCGCCTGTTGTTTTTTTCTGTTTTCTTTCATAATTATTCTTTTCATACTAAGTTCTCATATCAAAGGTCTGATAAGATAAGTTGACATTCGTTGTTCCCTTTTGTTCTTCAACCTGCTGTAACACTGTTTTTGTCTCCTGTAAAGGCGACAGGGAAGATTTCACCTGATAGCCAAGCTTTGCCAATCTCTTCTCCAATTCTCCCATATAAGGAGATAAAAAAGTAAGCATATCCGAAGTTACTTCAAACCTTGTTGTTACTTTGTTTTTTTGCTCTTCCAGAGAGACATGTACATTTACAGGTCCAATATGTTCCATATCCAGATGCAAAAAAGCCGTTAATGTTCCTTCCTTCTGCGTCAGCCTCTTTTTATTGGTATATACATAAAGTTCTCCATGTGCCTGATTTTCCGAAAGCTTTAAAGGTAATTGTATGTATTGGAACACATGATTTAACTCATTCATAAATTCCAGATTTTGGGATAAATTCTGTATTCCTTTGGTTGATACATTCATCTGTTTGGTTACTTCATCAACGATTTCTGACATTTGTGTCACTTGTTTTGCAAGCCTTTCATAAAAGTCAACCACCTTTTCCTTAGAAGAAACCTCTTCCGGTGTCAAGGACCATTTTTCCTTCACTGCTTTTTCCAGCTGCCTGTAAAAGCTATCACTTCTAAAAAAACTGTCTCTTGCTTCCTGTGGTAAATTCTGTCCTTGCAGAACAAATTTTTCCTGTCCCAATCCTAATGCCTGAAGTATACGATTCAAAAAAACGGTTGCTTTTTCCATAGGCATTTCAGTGACAGTTATGTCATTTTCTTGCAGTGTCTGATTTTCACCTGTAAGTTTATCCTGAGGTATCTGACTTTTTTCATCATCTGTACCATCTGACGGCAATGTCTGATGAACTTCGTTCTCGCTTCTTCTATCTGCAGTCTGCCCGTTTTGTGCAGATAGTACTTCTGAAATCTGTACTGCCTCTGGTCTGTCAGTCGCCTCTACAGTCTGTGCTTGTATTATCAATCTGCCAGTTACTTCTGTTTGAGCAGGCTCTTTTATAGCTAACTGCTCATTTATTTGCAGTTCAACCGTCTGCTGTGTTTTCTGTGGCAGCACCTGTGTCTCCTGTCCCTGTTGTTGCATAATCCGGCTCTGCTGTTGTCCTGTTTCTTCTTTTAATGAAAAGTACACCTCTAAAATAGTTTTTGCCACATCCGATGCAGCCGATTGTATCTGATAATTCATATTCTGATAGCTTTCGCATTGGCGTAAATTCGTTTCTGTAACAGGTAATTGAAGCTTATTTAATTGTAAAATAGTTTCCATTTTTTCCTGCGGGTGCTGCAACACCTGTCTGTAAACTGTCTGTATATTATTTTTATCAATAGGAAGACCTTTCTCTATCATAGCAGTAACAAGATGCATATTTTTTTGATTTACTGCAATACCTGCCATTTTTAATGCAGCTTCTCCAACCTGCATCTGCATTGGATTTTGATAAACAGGCTTCAAAATGATTTTAGCATCCTGATTGGATTGTACCTGAAAACCTAAAATCTGTCCGATAGCCAGTTGTATATTACCTTCCAGTCTTGCTGCGAGAAGTTGCCCATTTTCCAGTTTAAGCTGTACCTCTTCACCACCAACAGACATAATTTCACCTTGAAACGTATCCCCCGGTTTTAATTCAAGCACAGAAGTACCTTTACCAGGCGGAATCGTCACATTTCCAATATTTTGATAGCCTTGTGTCTGATGTCCAGACATCGTCTGACTCTGCAACCGACCTTGTGAAAAATTGAAACTGTCCATATTTGACCTCCCATATGGTCATCGGTTAAAAGTTTTTGATAAAGCTTCTTCTATGAATAGGGGTTGGTCCATACTTTTTGAGTGCCTCTATATGCGCCTGTGAACCATACCCTTTATTCTCTGCAAAATGATACTCGGGATATTGTTTATCCATCTCAACCATTAATCTATCCCTTGTTACCTTCGCCACAATGCTTGCCGCTGCAATGGAAATGCTTTTAGCATCCCCCTTAATAATCGGAACCTGTTTCATACTGACTCCCGGTATTGTGACCGCATCATTTAATAGAATATCGGGTGTAACCTGCAATTTGCTAATAGCTTCCCTCATAGCTTCATAGGTTGCCTGTAAAATATTAATTTCGTCAATTCTCTCGTGAGAAGCATAGCCAATTCCTACTGCCACCGCTTCCTGCATAATGATATCATACAATTCCTCTCTCTTTTTCTCCGATAACTGTTTAGAGTCATTTAAGTACAAAATGTGGCAATCCTTAGGTAAAATTACTGCTCCCGCAACAACCGGTCCCGCTAACGGTCCACGTCCCACCTCATCGATTCCACATATATACTGACAGGTATCATACTCTTTCTCATATGTTTTCATCTGTTCGATACGAAGAATCTCTTTTTCATAAGCCTGCAACTTCTTGTTTGCGGTTTCCACCAGCTTTTGTACGCCATTTCTTTCATCCTGCTTATAATTTTCAACAAAAAGAGGCAGCTCCTCTAGTGTTGCTGCCTGTAATTCCATTTTAATTTCACTAATTTTCTTTTCCATATGTAGTCACGCCCCTATTGATGTTTTAAAACGCCAAATTTTGAAAAAGGCCAGATACGTACCCATGCACGTCCAATGATTTTCTCTCTTTTGATATTACCTACTGACGGGTCTCTACTATCTGAGCTGTTATTTCTATTGTCACCTAATACAAAATACTCATCATCAGCAAGCTGTATTTCTTCTGCCGCCCGCCCTGCATAAGCAATGACTTCTCTTCCATAGCTCTCTTCCAGCAGCTCATCATTAATGTAAATATTACCTTCCTCATCTATACGAACACGTTCTCCCGGTAATCCAATAATACGCTTGATATAAAAAGTATTTTTTGCATATTGAAATGGAAAAACAATGATATCAAATCTCTCCGGTTCATGAAAGCGATAGGATATTTTATCTACAATTAAATTATCCCCATCACTTAAGGTTGTCTCCATGCTGCTTCCGCTTACCTGTGTCCGTTGTCCTACATAAGTGATAATAAAATAAGCAGCAAGCAAAACTATCAATAAATATACGCTGGTACTCAGTATCTCTTTTAATACGTTCTTCATAATTTTATGCCTTTCTGATACCTGTATTTTTATTTCACAGATACCCCTTTAAACCATTTCCCTTTTTACACTTCCGGTGGTTGTTCCAACGAAATTTTACCAATACGACCATTTCTAAAATCTTCTACTACCATAGTTGAGCCTTTCATAATGTCAAGCTCTTCACCCTTTAACAGACATTTTTTACTTACACATATTGCCTTAATGGTGTCATAAGGGTCTTCCTGAACTTCAATATCATATCTCTTTTCTAATAATCCTGCATATTCACCAGAAATATGTTTGATTAATTCATATGCCAGCTCATCTAAATGAATAATTTCATCATTCATGGAACCAATCATTGCAAGATGCAAACCAACTGTCTGGTCTTCAAACTTTGGCCACAAAATACCAGGTGTATCAAGCAGTTCTAACCCTTTATTTAAGCGTATCCACTGTTTTCCCTTGGTAACTCCCGGCTTATTTCCTGTTTTCGCACATGCTTTTCCCGCAAAAGCATTGATAAATGTAGATTTTCCCACATTAGGAATACCTACAACCATTGCTCTGACAGGTCTATTCAAAATACCTCTTTTTCTGTCACGTTCAATTTTTTCTTTACAAGCTTCTTGTACTAATCCTTGTATTGCTTTCACTCCTGTTCCATTTTTGGAGTTAATTTCCAATGCATGTATGCCTTGTTTGGAAAAATATTCCATCCATGCTTTATTTTTTCTTGTATCTGCAAGATCTGATTTATTTAACAGAACAATCCTTGCTTTATTTTTCCCAAGCTCGTCAATATCCGGATTTCTACTACTGAGTGGTACTCTTGCATCAACAATTTCAATTACCAAATCAATGAGCTTAATATCCTCCTGCATCATTCTTTTGGCTTTTGTCATATGCCCCGGATACCATTGATAATTTGCCATCCGTATTCTTACCTATCCTTTCCTAATCTAACAATCCCATAGCACTATCACCTGCCGCCATTTTAAACCAGGCTTTTCCGATGATATATACTTTTTTAATATTTCCTATATTTGCTGAACGGCTGTCTTCACTGTTATTACAATTATCTCCGATAACAAAATATTCATCCACGTTCAATTCAATCTCATTTTCAGCAAGTCCCGCCTCTGCAATCTTGTCATTGAAATACTCATCTATCACTTCACCATTCACATAAAGAAAACCATTTTTTATCTGCACTTTATCGCCTGGTGTAGCAACCACTCTTTTTACATATAAATGTGACTTGTCATTGCCATTTGGATAAAAAACAACTACATCTCCGATTTTAGGAGAAGAAACCTTGTAAACTAATCTGTTTAAAAAAATACTTTGCCCATTGTAGAGACAAGGCTCCATTCCTGCACCAATTACACTGGTTTTCATGCCGACACAGTACATAACTACCAGTGCAAGAAAAACAGATACACCAATCCAAAATATCCAGCTTACGATTTCCTTCAACAGAGTCATATTCACTTTTTTCTTTTTCTGATAGAAGGTCAGTCCTTTTCTTCTTGCCATGCTTTCCTCCGATGTAATCCATATCTATTTTATTTTACTCTAATTCTTTTCATTGTGCAACATTATGGCTACTTATGTCAAATAACAGAATCCATTTAAAAAGCGGAGCCTCATTTCATAGACTCCGCTTCATCATGAACTAACGTTTGAAACCGTTCAATTATTTAACTAATTCCTTAACCTTAGCCTGCTTACCAACACGCTGTCTTAAGTAGTTAAGCTTAGCTCTTCTAACCTTACCAGATCTAACAACCTCTACCTTCTCAACGTTTGGAGAATGCATTGGCCATGTCTTTTCAACACCAACACCGTTAGAAATCTTTCTTACTGTGAAAGTTTCTCTGTTGCTGCCACCCTGAATTTTTAATACAGTACCTTCGAAAACCTGAACTCTTTCACGGTTTCCTTCTTTGATTTTTCCGTAAACCTTTACTGTATCTCCAACCTTGAAGCTGTCTACAGATTCTTTTAACTGTGCCTGTTCGATTTCTTTAATAATTTCGTTCATTGTTTGCCTCCTTAACTGATTCGACGTTCTTAATACATTATTTTACGTACCAGAGGACCATCTCCATTTTCGCAACATTAATAATTTATCACATTTTATATGATTATGCAAGAATTATTCTTCATTTCCTGTCGTTTTCTTTCGTCTTTTATTCTTTTTCTTCTCTACCGGAGGATGCTCACGCAAATAGGCCTCATACATATCTGGCCGTCTTTCCTTTGTACGAAGAAGGGATTGCTCTAAGCGCCATTTTTCAATATTGGCATGATGCCCGCTCATTAGCACCTCGGGAACTCTTTTTTCATGCCAAACCTCCGGACGTGAATATTGCGGATATTCCAGCAGTCCATTAGAATGAGACTCTGTTTGTGCGGAATCATCATTATTCAATACCCCCGGTACCAATCTTGAAATTGCATCTATCATCACCATGGCAGGCAATTCCCCACCTGTCAATACGTAATCTCCAATAGAAAGATAATCGGTGACAATCTCTTCCAACACTCTTTCATCAATGCCTTCATAATGACCACATAAAAAGACCAAGTCCTCTTCCTGTGCAAGCTCAGCTGCTTTTTTTTGTGTAAAAACCTCTCCCTGAGGAGTTGTATAAATGACCCTTGGTTTTCCAGATGACGTTTTTTTACAAACAGCCTCATAGGCATCGTATACAGGTTGTGCCTGCATAAGCATCCCTGCACCTCCACCATAAGTATAATCATCTACTTTTTTATGTTTATCCAGTGTATAATCACGAATATTGACAGCATCTACATGAATGAGGTCTTTTTGGCACGCTCTCCCTATAATGCTTTCGGACATTCCATTTGTAATCATTTCCGGAAACAGCGTCAATACATGAAAATGCATATTTCATAAACCTCCATTTATCGATATAAGTCCCTCATCCTATTCTAACAAGCCATCTAATAAATGAACTATCATCTTTCTGTTTTCCACATCTACAGAAAGGATACATTCCTTAATTGCAGGAATCAGTACCTCTCCTCCATTTGTCATGGTCACTTCATATACATCATTTGCGCCTGTCTCAATGACATCCTTCAAAATACCTAAAAGCTTATCATCCTCTGTATATACTTCCATGTCAATCAAATCAGCAATAAAATACTCATTCTTTTTAAGGCGGACTGCATTTGCCCTTGTTACATATAAGCTTTTACTTTTATACTTTTCAATATCATTTATGTTATCAAACCCCTTGAATTTCAGAATAACAAACTGTTTAAAAAATTTGACTCCTTCAATCTCAAGTGTAATTTTTTCTTTTCCTGTATCTAAAATCGCTTCTTTCAGCTTTTTAAATCTATTTGGATCATCCGTTGTCGGAAAAACCTTTACTTCACCTCTAATGCCATGTGTCTGTGTGATAACGCCAACCTGCAATAAATCTTCCACGCTTCTACCATGCCTTTCCATGCTTATTCCACTACATACAAGCATTTTCCTATCCTACAAAAGAAGGATGTTCCGAAGAACATCCCCTGTTGCTTTAGACGATTTCAACATCTACCTTAATATTTTCTTTGGACGATGCTGCTTTGACAACAGAACGAATCGCTTTTGCAATTCTTCCCTGTTTGCCAATCACTTTTCCCATATCTGCGGGTGCTACATGAAGTTCTACTGTAATATTCTTACCGCTTCCCTTTTCAGTAACAACAACTTCCTCTGGGTTATCTACTAGAGCTTTTGCAATTACTTCAACTAACTCCTTCATACTCACACCTCCAATAGAGTCCCAAATCTTATTTTTCAATACCTGCTAACTTAAAGATTTTGGAAACTACTTCTGTTGGCTGAGCACCATTTGCTAACCACTTCTTAGCTGCTTCTTCATCTACCTTGAATTCGCTTGGATCTGTGTTTGGATTGTAAGTTCCGATTTCATCGATACATTTACCATCTCTTGGAGATCTTGAATCTGCAACGACGATTCTATAAATAGGAGCTTTCTTCTGACCCATTCTTCTTAATCTGATTTTAACTGCCATTTCTTTCACCTCATATTCTTTCTTTTGAAAAATTATCTATCAAAAAGGAAATTTGAATTTACCTTTTTTGCCAAAACCATTCATCATGCCAGGGAGCTGCTTCATCATTTTCTGCGACTGTTCAAACTGTTTGATAAATCTGTTTACCACAGCAATATCTACACCGGCGCCCTTTGCAATACGATGCTTTCTGCTTGGATTTAAAAGCTTTGGATTTTTTCTTTCTGCAGGTGTCATGGATAGCACAATTGCTTCCATTCTCGCCATTTGTTTTTCATCAATCGCAGACTCTAAATCGCTTGCCTTTATGCCCATACCCGGCATCATGCCAAGTATACTGGAAAGTCCTCCAAGCTTTTTCATCTGATTCATACTTTCTAAGTAATCCTCAAAATCGAATTTACCTTTTTTTAATCGGGATGCCATTTCTTTTTCTTTATCAGCATCCATATCCAGGTTTGCTTCTGCTACCTTATCAATCAAGGTAAGCACATCGCCCATACCCAGAATTCTGTTCGCCATTCTATCAGGATAGAACTGCTCTATATCTGACAGTTTTTCCCCTGTGCTGACAAATAAAATAGGCTTTCCGGTAACTGCTTTAACAGACAATGCAGCACCACCTCTGGTATCGCCATCCATCTTAGAAAGGATAACACCATCAATCCCAATTTTTTCATCAAACTCTTTGGCTACATTAACTGCATCCTGACCTGTCATAGCATCTACAACAAGCAAAGATTGATGTACTTCTATCTGAGCTTTGATTTCTTCAAGCTCTGCCATCATGTCTTCATCAATATGAAGACGTCCGGCTGTATCTATAATCACAACATTATTGTTATTCTTATCTGCATGCTCCAACGCCGCTTTTACAATATCTACAGGCTTATGATTTGTTCCCATGGAGAAAAAGTCAGCTTCTACTTTCCCCGCATTTACCTGTAACTGTTCAATTGCGGCAGGTCTGTATATATCACAGGCAACCAACAAAGGCTTTTTACCTTTTAATTTCAATTTACCCGCAATTTTTGCTGCAGCTGTCGTTTTACCTGCACCTTGAAGACCACACATCATAATGACAGTTGTCGCTTTTCCAGGCTGTAACTGTAATTCCGTTGTTTCAGAACCCATTAAAGCTATCATTTCCTCATTAACGATCTTGATAACCATTTGTCCCGGATTTAAACCGTTCATAACATCTGAACCAACTGCACGTTCTTCCACAGACTTCACAAACTGTTTCACGACCTTAAAGTTAACATCTGCTTCCAAAAGAGCCATTTTTACTTCTTTCAAAGCAGCCTTTACATCAGCTTCTGTCAGACGTCCCTTGCTTCTTAAGTTTTTAAAAACATTTTGCAGTTTATCTGTTAAGCTTTCAAATGCCATTCTTTAGAGCTCCTCTATTATCTCGTTTGCTAACTTCTTGATTTCTTCATTGTCTGTCAGTCTGTCAATTTGCTGTATTTTCTGTTTGATTCTGGAAAAGCGTTCTACCAAATGTAGTTTTGCCTCGTAATCCAACAGAATTTTATCACATCTTTTGACAAGGTCATGCACACCCTGACGACTGATTCCCTGCTCACTGGCAATTTCGCTCAATGAAAAATCATCTAAAACAACATCCTCATAGATTTTTTTCTGATGCTCTGTCAGCAGTTCTCCATAAAAGTCATACAGCATTCCTTTCCACTCACGTTGATCCAGCGTTGTGGAGATAGCGGATTCAGCGACTGTTCCGTCTGTTGTCATATCAACTTTCATATGCTGTATTCTCCTTTTTCGTCATCTGTGCTCTTTGACACATGTAGTATCATACTATAATTCCATGTTGCTGTCAAGCAAAAATTCTTGACACCTTTAAATTTTTTCTTTCATGATGTCCTTATAGCCTTCACCATAGATTTCATTTGCAGAAGATACAATCATAAACGCATTTTTGTCCTCTTCTTTTACAATTTCTTCTAACAGTGGCGCCATTTGTTTTCTAAGCACTACCATCAATACTTCTTTCTTTTCATTTGAGTAAGCACCGTCACCATGTAAAATCGTCGCAGTGATTTCCAAATCATCAACGATACGTTTTCTCATGGTCGTAGTATCCCCGCATACAATAAATATAAGCTTTGCTTCATCCGGTCCATATAAAACATAATCCATGACTACTGTATTAATAACTACTGCAACTCCTGCATAAAATGCCACAGTCAAATCATGGAATACAATCCAGGAAGCAATAATTACAATAAAATCTGTCACCATAAAAATAACACCGGTCTTAATATGTTTCCATTTTAATCGGAGTACCTTAACAATAATGTCAGAACCACCTGTAGTCGCTCCCGCACGAAAAGTCAGAGCAAGTGCAACAGCCAGCAATCCGCCTCCCAAAACAGAAGCAATGACCAAATCATTGGTCACTGCCCCGTAAGGAGCTCAATAATTTGTCAATATGGTATTTGCGCCTAGTGCATACATAGTAGAAAAGATAAAGGTAAATCCAAATTTCCAAAGACCAAGCAGAACAATTGGAATATTTAAAATCAGATTCAGTGTACCTGTTGGCACATTAGTAAATCGATTAATCAAAATAGCGACACCGGTAATACCACCCGGTGCAATATCATTAGGATCTAAAAACAAGCTAATTGCAATCGCATAAAAGAAAGCTGCTACCGTTAGTAGGACATATTTTCTTATCTTCTTTTTTACAAGCTGTTTTCCATTTTTCATTTTCTGCATATGATACCTCTGTCTGGCACTAAATATTTGTTCTCACCTGTCTTGGTTGATATCCATTCTCTTCCAGTGCTTTAATAATCTGATTCTTATGTTCTGTACCAAAGGTCTCTAAAGTGATACGAAGTTCTACTGCTGCCTTTCTGTTAATGGAAACAAACTGGTTATGTTCGAGTTTGATAACATTTCCACTTTCTTTTGCAATCACGTCAGATACCTTACTCAATTCACCCGGCTTATCCGGAAGAAGTACAGATACGGTAAATATTCTGTCGCGGAGAATAAGACCCTGCTGTAAAACAGAAGACATGGTAATGATATCCATGTTTCCACCGCTTAAAATAGCAACCACCTTTTTATTCTTTACATCCAAATGTCTTACTGCTGCTACAGTAAGTAAACCGGAATTTTCAACAACTATTTTATGATTTTCAACAATATCCAGGAAGGAAGCTACTAATTCTTCATCAGGAATCGTAATAATATCATCTAAATTTTCTTTAATATATGGGAAAATATTCTTTCCAGGAGTTTTTACAGCAGTACCATCAGCGATTGTATTTACACCGGGTAAAGTAACGACCTGCCCTGCTTTAAAAGATTCCTGCATACAATTTGCACCTGCCGGCTCTACACCAATCACTTTAATCTTTGGATTTAAAAGCTTTGCAAGAGTAGAAACGCCTGTTGCAAGTCCGCCTCCACCAATTGGTACTAAAATGTAGTCAACAAGAGGAAGCTCTTTAAAAATCTCCATGGCAATTGTGCCCTGTCCTGTTGCAACTGCCAAATCATCAAAAGGGTGAATAAAGGTGTAGCCATTTTCCTCCGCTAACTGATAAGCATATTCGCATGCCTCATCATACACATCACCCTTTAACACAACCTCTGCTCCATAGCTTTTTGTACGGTTTACTTTCATCAAAGGTGTTGTAGTAGGCATTACAATAACAGCCTTTACTCCATATTTCTTTGCAGCATAAGCAACACCCTGTGCATGATTTCCCGCAGAAGCTGTAATCAGACCTTTTGCTCTTTCTTCCGGCGTCAGCGTGCTGATTTTATAATAAGCACCTCTTAACTTATATGCACCTGTCAACTGCATATTTTCCGGTTTTAAATACACCTTATTTCCTGTTTGATTGCTCAAAAAATCACTATAGATTAACTTCGTTTCAGAGGTTACCTTTCTTACAATTTCTGCTGCTTCTTCAAATTTTTCCAATGTTAACATATCTGCCATCTGTCTTATCTCCTTATGTTTCCCAAATTCCAATCTAAAAATACTATGTCCGCTTATTCCGTTTCTTCCGTCAGATCAAACAACGCATTTACAAACTGGTCTGTGTCAAATTTTTGCAGATCATCCATTTTTTCACCTACACCAATGTACTTTACAGGGACATTGAGTTCTGACTGAATCGCTACTGCAATGCCTCCTTTCGCAGTTCCATCCATCTTTGTCAGTATGATACCTGTCAGGTTTGCTACTTCTCCAAATTCTTTTGCCTGTGCCAAGGCATTTTGTCCGGTTGTACCATCTAATACAATCAGATTCTCTCGATGAGCATTCGGAAATTCTCTGTCAATAATACGATTCATTTTCTTCAGCTCTTCCATTAAATTTTTCTTATTATGAAGTCTTCCTGCTGTATCACAAATCAGAACATCCACATTTCTTGCTTTTGCAGCATTTACGGCATCAAAAATAACAGATGCCGGGTCTGCCCCATCGACACCGCCAATCATATCTACGCCTGCCCGGTTTGCCCATTCTGCAAGTTGGTCTCCCGCAGCCGCTCTAAAAGTATCTGCTGCTGCAATTAAAACCTTTTTACCCTGGCTTTTCAAAATGCCTGCAAGCTTTCCTACCGAAGTAGTTTTACCTACACCGTTTACGCCAATGATAAAGATAACAGATTGTTCTTTTTCAAAATCATATGCTGTATCACCTACTCGCATCTGTTCCTTTATGCTTTCTACTAAAAGAGCCTTACACTCTGAAGGTTGTTTTAAATGCTTTTCCTTTACTGCCGTTTTCATTCTTTCCATGATGTCATTTGTGGCATTTACACCGACATCGCCCATGATCAACAATTCCTCTATCTCTTCATAGAAATCATCATCAATCTCGGAGGCACCATGAAATACAGCATCAATTCCAGATACAATATTATCTCTTGTCTTCGTTAATCCATTTTTTAATCTGCCAAAAAAACCGATTTTTTCTTCTGACATGTACTCTCCCACCTTTCTTTCAGAGCATCCTTCTAATTATCCAATGCACTGTCAATCAAATCTACACTTACTAAAGTAGAAACACCCTTTTCCTGCATCGTAATACCATAAAGTCTGTCTGCCTGCTCCATGGTTCCACGTCTGTGCGTAATGACAATGAACTGTGTACTCTTAGTCAGCTTATTCAAATATTTTGCAAATCTGCTTACATTCTGTTCATCCAATGCCGCCTCTATCTCATCTAACAGACAGAATGGAGATGGTTTCAGATTTTGAATGGCAAATAACAATGCAATCGCTGTAAAAGATTTTTCTCCACCTGATAACTGCATCATATTTTGCAGCTTCTTTCCTGGTGGCTGAGCAATGATACGAATACCTGCCTCCAAAATATCTTCATCTTCTATCAGTTCCAAAGTTCCTTTACCACCACCAAACAATTCTTTAAAGACTTTATCAAATTCCCTGCGAATTTCTTCAAATTTCTCCGTAAACTGTTGTCTCATAGCAGTATCGAGTTCTTGAATAATTCCTTCCAACGTTTTTTCAGCTTCCACCAAATCATCATGCTGATTTTTCAAGAAAGTATATCTCTCCATCAAATTCTTATAATCTTCAATGGCGTTAACATTTACATCTCCCAATTTCTTGATATCATCTTTTATAGAAGAAATCTGTTTTTTCATGGAAGCGCTGTCTGTCATCGTCTCATCCCGCATATTTGCCGCATCGCGTAACGTGATTTCATACTCATTCCACATATAATTGATATGAGCTTCTATCGCTTCTTCCAATTTTTCTCTTTGTGCATTTAATCGATATACTTCTTTATCCAATGCATTTTTTCTTTCTGAAATTTCTTCTCTCGTCTGGAAAAATGTTTTTTGCTTATGAGAAATTTCTTCCTTTTTCTGCTGTTTTTCTTTCAAAGAAAGTTCGGCATCCGACTGAGTGGTATGAGAAGCTTCGATAGTCTTATTGATTTCTTCAATATTGTGCCCTCTGCTTTCTACCTCCTGTTTGAAAGCCTCCAGCTTTTGAGCTATTTCTTCCATTTCAGTTGTCAGTCTGTCTAACTCACCAAGGATTCTTTCCATATTGGTCTGCTGGAATTCCTGCTTTTGTACCATCTTTTCATAAGCAACATCCCATTCACCAACAAGTCCTGTTTTATCTGACTCTTCAACACGATATGTTTCTAATTCCTTTTGGAATCCTGTGATTTCCTGCTCCAGTTCCTTTTCTTTTGTCTCTGAAGCTTGCAGTTCTTCCTGAATAGCAGCTTTATCGGTATTCATCTGCGCAGTTTTTTCTTCAATGTCAATTTCTTCCTGCTTCAGATCTCCAAATCCCTGTTCTGCTTCCGCTTTCTTTTCTTCAGCAGCAATGACATTTAATCTGGCTGTATTTTGTTGAATAAATAAATTCTGTAGCTTAGCTTTTGTTTCTTCGATTGTTTTTCTGAGCTCTGTTCTCTCATCCTTAATGGTTTCGAGTTCCTGCTGTGCTTCCTCTACCGCTTCTTTTGCCTTTTGCAATTTTTCTTCCAATTCTGCTACTTCTCTACGCCTGCTTAACAAATTGGAACTATTTTTAAAAGCACCACCACTAATTGCACCACCAGGTACTAAAAGCTCACCTTCCAAGGTAACCATTCTGACACCATAGTCATATTTTCTGGCAATTTTCAATGCATGGTCGATATTATCAATAACTGCAATACGTCCGAGCATTGCCTTTGCTACATTTACATATTTACTTTCCGTATTTACCAAATCGCATGCAAGACCGATTGCACCCTCTTCTTCTAACACCTCCGGTGTTTTAAATTCCTGCGGATTAGTAATACTTGTCAAAGGTAAAAAGGTTGCTCGACCATATCTGTTCTGTTTTAAGAAAGCAATCATCTTCTTTGCAGTATCTTCATCATCGGTTACAATATTTTGAATGTTACCGCCAAGTGCCGTTTCAATAGCAGTTTCATATTGCTTATCCACCTTAATGATATCAGCAACTACACCAACAATACCTTTATTTTTTTCCTTTTGCTCCATGACTTTCTGAATACTGTTGCCATAGCCTTCGTATCGTTCCGTCAGATTTTTAATCGTATCCAGTTTTGATTTACAGCTTTGATACTTGCCTTGTAAATCACGGATTTCCACATCCTTATTCATCAGTCTTTCTCTGAAATGAGAGTTCTTTTCATCATATTCTGTCAAAAGCTGATTTGTCTCAATGATATCCGCATTTACCTTTTGAAATTCTTCCTGCAAAGCTTTTATTTCTGCATCACGCTCTGCTTCATCACTCCTTGCACGTAGCAATCTGGAATTCAGTTCTGCCTTTCTGATACGTAACTGCTCCATCATAGTATCAAAACCACCGACTTTAGTCTTAATCGCAGCTCGTTCATTTAAAGTCAGAATAATCTGGTTTTTATTTTCCTCAATTTTCTGATTCAGTTCTTCAATTCTTGTCTGAACCTCTCCCAAAGCACTTTTTGCTTCATTTCTGGAGGCTTCCATTTCTGCGACCTTACTGTCATATTCTGCTTTCTCTTCCAGAATCCGGTCTCGTTCTAAGCTCTTATCCTGTATCTGTGTCGCAAGTATTTGTCTGCGTTCTTCATAATGTGCTTCATTATTTTGGGCATTTTTAATCTGCTCATTTAATACAGAAATTTCACCCTCAAGCTTTCCCCTCATAACACTGGCATCAGTCAAAGTATTTCTGGTATTTTCAATTTCCTGCTCCAGTTCTTCTAACTGTGTCTGTAGCTGTTCATACTCTGTTTTTGCTTTTTCATACTGTTCAGAAGTATTTTCATAATCCTCTTGTGCGATTTTGTATTTTTCTTCCACAGAAGAAAGTTGTTCATTTACTCTCTTGTTTTCAATCAAAAACATATTCACATCAAGGACTTTTAATTCTTCTTTTTTCTTTAAATAAATTTTTGCCTTCTCAGACTGCTTTTCCAACGGACCAACCTGTTTTTCCAATTCGCTTAAAATATCATTGACACGAACCAGATTTTGCTTTTCGTCCTCTAGCTTTTTCTGTGCCGTTGCCTTTCTCTTTTTGAACTTTACAATACCGGCCGCCTCATCAAAAAGCTCTCTTTTTTCTTCCGGCTTTCCACTCAGGATTTTTTCAATCTGACCTTGTCCAATAATGGAATATCCTTCTTTACCGATACCTGTGTCATAAAAAAGTTCGCTGACATCCTTTAATCTGCAAGGTGTACCATTGATTGAATACTCACTTTCACCGGAACGATAAATTCTTCTGGCTACTGTGACTTCATCATATTCTATCGCAAGCTTATGGTCTGTATTATCAAAGGTTATGGATACAGATGCATATCCAAGTGGTTTTCTAAGCTCTGTTCCTGAGAAAATAACATCCTGCATGGACTCACCACGCAACTGTTTGATACGTTGTTCACCAAGAACCCATCTAACCGCATCTGCAACATTACTCTTTCCTGAACCATTTGGTCCTACGATACCCGTAATACCCTGATGAAACTGAAAGTTTATCTTATTGGCAAATGATTTGAACCCTTGTACTTCTATACTCTTTAAATACATTCAACTCCCCCGTTATGTAGCCTTATTTTTCTGCATGTTTTTTCTTCATTTTTAAAAGCGCTTCATATGCAGCCTGTTGTTCAGCCGCTTTTTTTGTTTTTCCAACACCTGTACCAATCAGAGTATCATTCAAATAAGCTTCTACCGAAAACTTTTTATCGTGATCCGGTCCGGTTTCTCCAATCAGTTCATAATGAAGCTGTCCGTTGTTCCTTTTTTGAACCTCTTCCTGCAAAATTGTTTTGCTGTCCAAAAAGAGAATTTTATTTTCTAAATCCGTCAAAATGTATCGATAAATATATTTCTTAGCTTCTTCAATGCCTCCATCCAGAAAAATGGCACCAATTACAGCCTCCATTACATCCGAAGTAATAGAATCACGACTACGTCCTCCCGTGGCTTCCTCGCCTTTTCCCAAAAGCATGTAATCGCAAAGTTTTATATCACGTGCACAATATGCTAAAGCAGGCTCGCAAACCATAGAGGCACGAAGCTTTGTCAGTTGTCCCTCCGGCATATTGGGGTTTTCTTTGAACAGGAACTCGCTCGATACCAATTCCAGTACCGCATCTCCCAAAAATTCTAATCTTTCGTAATTCTTTAGTTTATTAATTTTCTGTTCATTTGCAAATGAACTATGCGTCAAGGCCTGTTTCAGCAGCCCGGTATCATGAAATCGATATCCGATTATATCCTGCACTTCACACAGCATCTCATTTATATCACGCATTTTGTTATCATGTCCTTCCTAATTATTTCATCATGGAAAAAGCCCTATATCAGGGCTTTTTAAGCTTATGACATCTTATTTCCGTTTCACGCTCTTAATCAGTTCAACAGCTTCCTGTACTGTTTTAATCTGTGCCAGAGGTTCTACAGGGATGGTAATATCCAGCTCATCCTCGACTCCCATAACGATTTGATACACATCCAGTGAATCCGCTCCTAAATCACTCTGAAAAGTCATATCCAACTCAATTTCATCAGGATCCATACCTAATATTTTAGCGGTAACCTTCTTTAAAGCATCAAATTCCATACCTACAGGTCCTTCCTATTCATCCTGGAGAACTATTTTCTCCTTTATCTTATCATTTATTTTTTGTTC